>JAGQPK010000267.1 GCA_020426755.1 Planctomycetales bacterium | reverse complement strand
AGGTAGCTTCGACGGCCTTCGGATCGGCGGCATAGTCCTTGAGAAAGCCCTGCCAGCCTTCCGCGGCCAAGTCGAAAGCGCCATTATTCTGAAACGTGGCTGCCTTCGCGTAGGCCGCGAGCGCTTCCGGCGAGGATTCTTCGGCGTCCCCCGCGGCCTGCTCGGCGGCTGGTTGGTTGCCTTGTCCGGTGTCCTGGGACCCGGCGTTCTCCTGGGAGATCGCCCGGGTCGGCACGGAAATCTGCAGCAAGGAAGCCGCCAGAAGAATCGCTGGGAAGCACCGTCGGCGCAGCAGGCCCAGACGCAGTTCGATCGCAACAGGCATTTCGCGTTCTTTGTCGTATGAGAGTAATGTGTCCACCGCGTTTCAATGCGTTTCAAACAGTGTACGGAATTCGCCGAAGTCCGTGAAGTATTGGTGCTCCGCGACGGATCTGTCTGATCGGTCTGAACTGTCCGATCCGACTGATCTAACTGATGTCCGACGGATCCGACCGATCGGACAGATCCGACTGATCTGTCCGATGTCCGACTGATCCGGCCGATCAGTTGACAACATCACGGGTTGCGGTTTTCATTAAAGATAAGCCAGCGGGGCAAACGCGCGCTTCATTTGGTATACCATCCCGTCGATCTCATCCACCTGCAGGGAGCCAATCGTGGCAATCGCTGTGCAGTTTCACCGTGCGCCCCGCGCTCTCGTCCGTCAACGTGGCGTGACGCTCATCGAACTCATGATCTCGGTGGCGCTCACGCTCCTCATCGTGCTGGCGATCGTCCGTGTTTTTGACTTGTTGGGCACGAACGTCACGGATAGTCGTGCGATCTTGGAACTCTCTGCGCAGCTTCGATCGGCGACACAGCAGTTGCAACAGGACGTGGATCGCATCACCGTGCGGCCTCGCCCGCCGATCGATGAGATGACGTCGCCCGGCTACTTGGAGATCATTGAGGGTCTTCGATCCGATCGCGACAACGATGGCGATTTCGTCATCGACACCGACGTCGTGAACGACCCTGTTCCCGACGTATTCGTGTTGCAGCCGTTGTCCGACTACGATCTGACCGGCGGCGTTCCGGACCCGGCCGACGTCATTGACGCTCAGTTCTTGAACTTGGTGCGAGGTGTTTTGGGCGATACGGACGACGTCCTGATGATGACGGTTCGCAGTACGGGCGAGCCTTTCCGCGGTCGTTTTCAAGGCGCGCCGGGCGGTGTGTTGGAATCTCCCTTGGCAGAAATCGTCTGGTGGGTTGATCGAGTGCCGCGGCCGACGGGTATCACTGAGCTCACGCTGATTCGCCGCGTCCTGTTGATTTCTCCGGAAGCCGAAGTTTGGTTGAGAAATAATCCAATCGCGGTCAATCCCGCATCGCCATACAATTTCTTTGCCGACAATGACATTTCCGGCCGGCCAGAATGGCATGAAGCAACCGGCAGGTACCTGATCCAAGGCAACCGCCTGGAGGATCTTAGCGACCGCAAGAATCGCTTCGCTCATTGGGCTAATCCACTAACCCATCGACCTCCCGGTGGTCAGTTCGAACCCAACTTTCCCCATCGGCTCAATCGGCTTTATTTAACGCGAGCCAGCGACCTCACGGACGTGATTGCCACGGACGTGATGGGATTCGATCTGCGAGTCTACGACCCGCTGGCCCCAACCGTCCGGGCCACGCCGAACACCCAGGTAATGCTGACACCGATTGATCCGGGTTACGTCGCTCTGGCGTCAACGGTACTGACGGCCAACCCGGATCCCCAATTGTTTAGCTTGGGTGCTTACGTCGATCTTGGATACGGAATCAACGTTCCGGTAACATTCAACTCTCACTTTGCAACAGGTGCTCATCCACGATCGGGCTTGAGTGTCGTGTCAGGTTCCTTCAATCCGTTGGCGCCACGTGTTTACGATACGTGGACGCGTCTGTACGAACGAAACGGCTTGGACGACAATCGCAATGGCGTGATTGACGAAGGGCGTGACGGTTTGGACCAAAACGCTCCGCTCAATTTCACCACCGACGATCAGCTCGAAAGCGAAACGATGCCGCCCTATCTCGCGCCACTGCGGGGTTTTGAGGCGGTCATCCGTTTACGCGACGCGGGCAGTAACCAAGTGCGACAGGCCAGCACGGTCGCGGATTTTGCAGCACCGTGAACCAGCCTCATACGATTCGGCTGCGCGGCCCATGGACTTGCCAGTTCGGAGACGGTGATCAGCAATCAGCGGAACAACGGTACATGGGACCTCAGGGCCTGTGTCAGCTCGTACCGACAGATTACGCCGGTCCGCTGGTGCTCCGCCGCCGCTTTCATGCTCCGCCCGGCGTCATGAACTCGCCCCGCGTTGATCTCGTAATCGACGCAACCTCGCCAATTTCCGCCTGGCTCAATGATCGGCTGTTGCTAGAGTGCGCGGTGGAGCTGTCGCGCGTCGACATCGCGTCGCAGCTCACCCCGGACATGGAACTTCGCGTCGAGCTGCAGGTTGCCGCTGGAGTGCAGCTGGATAAGGTTTGCGACGCTTGGCTTGAGATCCATTGACGAGCGACCTACGATCGGTCAGCTTATCTCGGCGTTATACACGTTCGCCGAAAGCCGAGTTAGTTCGCCGCCGTGCTAGTTCGCCGAAAGGCGAGTTAGTTCGACGTAACGCGTTAGCGTCGGTTCTGTCCCGCCGCCGAACCGGATTTCGGAATGCTGATTTCGGATTTCGGATTGAGGAAGTAAGACAAGACGCCTGCGAGTGCATTCACGTTCAAAAATCAGAAATCAAAAATCATCATTCCTCAATCGCAGAGTTCCGACTACCGCGGCTAACACCTTTCGGCGAACTGACAGTCGCGTTACGGCCAACTACGCCACATTACGGCGAACTAGATCGCGCATGACGGCAACCTGGCAGATTAACGAAGTGACCGCAAAGGAGAACGCCATGTTCTGTTCCCAAGTACTCGCTCGGCTGTGCCAGGGCTGGCGTCGTAGCCTATTGCTCGGCGGCAGCTTATTAATTGCCGGCAGCCAGTTCGCGGTCCCGATGGCGACTGTCGCAGACGATTCGTCGACAACAGAAGTCGTCACGGAGACGGCGTCAGAGAACAAGCTGACGGCCGAGGAGCAGGCAGACGGTTGGTTACTGTTGTTCGATGGCGAAACACCGTTCGGATGGCGCCCGGCTGGCGATGCCAACTGGTCGATTGGCGACGGCGTAGTGAAGGTGAGTGACGGTGAAGTCTGCCTGTTTCGGACAACGAGCCAGTACAGCGACTACATTTTGCGAGCTGACTTCCGCGCTCCGGAATCGACCAACAGTGGGATTTTTCTGCGTACCGCGCCACAGCCGCGGGATCCAGGGAGCGACTGCTACGAGTTGAACATTGCCCCGCCGGACAATCCATTTCCGACGGGTGGTTTCGTCAAACGGCAACAGGCGGTTACGGGTCCGATCGCGGAGAATGCCTGGCACACATTCGAGGCTCGCTGTGAAGGTGGCAAGTTCACCGTGCAGCTCGACGGACAGCAAGTTCTCGATTACACCGACGCCACGCCGCTCGGCTTGGGCTTTATTGGTCTCCAGCACAATCAGGGACCGGTCGAGTTTCGCAATGTGAAGCTAAAGCCGCTCGGGCTGCAACCGATCTTCAACGGACGCGACTTGGCTGGCTGGCGGAACTACCCCGAAATGGCGGGCAAGTTCGAAGTGACCGCGACCGGCGAACTACGGGCCTATGGCGGTCACGGGCAACTGGAATCGGCGGCCACCTATGACAACTTCGTGCTGCAATTTGATGCGAAGTGCAACGGCGAAAACCTCAACTCGGGCCTGTTCTTTCGCTGCATGCCGGGAGCCGAATTGATGGGTTACGAATGCCAATTGAACAATAGCAAAATCGATGGTGATGCATCGCGTCCCGCGGATTGCGGCAGCGGCGGAATCTTTCGCCGACAAAATGCTCGGCGCATTGTCGCCGATGACGGACAATGGTTTCGAGTCACGCTGGTCGTGGAAGGTCCCCACATCGCCACGTGGGTCAACGGTTATGCCGTCGCGGACTGGACGGATACCAGAAAACCACACGAAAACCCCAGGAAAGGAATGCGAACCGCTGCGGGAACGCTTATGCTACAGGCTCACGACGAAACGACAGACTTTTCCTTTCGCAACATCGAGATCGCAACTCTGCCTCCGCGACGGCCGACGGGTCCGTCAACCAAGCCATAGTGCATCCGGGTCCAGTGCACCAGAGTCCAGTGCCTCAGAGTCCAGTGCGTCAGAGTCCAGTGCGTCCGTGAGTCCGAGCTACTCGGCATGTGTTCGCTTACTGTGACACATTTGCTGGCTCGTACACCGGCGAGCACACATACTGGGATCACCAGCGGTCGCACGGCCTGTTGCATTACGGCTCTTGTCACCGTGACTTTCTTTGACACTTTGTTCAAGCAAGGGAGCAATCGGTCATGAAGCTGCAGGACATTCTGCGCCAGAAGTCGAACGAGCTGTTTGTAATTCGTCCGCATGCGACATTGCAGGACGTCGTCAATGCGCTCGTCAAACACAACTGCGGTTCGCTATTAGTAACGGATCATCGTGGCGAGTTGCGTGGCATAATTACGGAACGCGACATTTTGCGAGCGGCTGCGAAACTCAACACACCGCTGGAAGAGCATCAAGTCGTCGATCACATGTCGGTCGATTTACTCGTCGCTCAGCCAGACGACAAAGTCACCGAGGCGATGGGCTGGATGACTGAGCATCGTGTGCGACATTTACCGATTACAGAAGCTGGGAAATTGGTGGGCATGATATCGATCGGCGATCTCGTGAAAGCCCAACATCAACAGCTCTCCGTAGAAAACCACTACTTAAAGAATTATATTAGTGGTTAGCTTCGGCTTGACCCCATTCACGTCAGTACGTCCCATACAGGTAAGGTAGGTCCATGGTTGATTTGCGTTTCTCTTCTTTTCTTTCACTCGCGCGTCGCTGCGCCCTTCCCCTGGCGGTCGTCTGTTGGGCGATCGTGTCCATGTCGGCAACGACCGCGCATGCTCAACAGCTCAGTGCAGAAACGCTGCTTCAGGACCTGGTTGACGACTATGGCCCGAAGTATTCGGACGTAGACAATGCCATTGACCAATTGCGTTCAGGGCGTTTGGCCGATGCGCGGGAGTCCCTGCGGACGGCGCGCCAGAAGAACGCCAACCTGCCGCCGGCCAACCTGATGTTGGCGGACATCCTCTTCCGTTTGAAGCAAGTACAACCGGCTCAGGGCGCTTTGGAAGAAGCGGTCAAGGAGGATCCCAACGATCCAGGTGCCTACATCTACTTGGGTGAAGTCGCGTTGCAAAGCCGACGTTGGACCGAAGCGAAAGCGATGTACGACAAGGGCCTGGAACTGGCTCAAAAGTACTCCGCGAACAACAAACGCAAGAATCGCTTGATGGTCAGCGCTTACAGCGGCCAGGCTTCCATCGCGGAAATGAACGAAAACTGGCAGTTGGCCAAGAGCCTGCTCACCACGCTGCTACAAATCGAAGGTGACAACTCGTTGGCACTCACCCGACTCGGCCGCGTGATGTTCAAGTTGTCGTCCACCAAAGACGACGAACGCGAGGTGTACGCGTTGTTCAAGAAGATGCACGCCAACGACGAGAAAACGGCCTATCCGGACGTTAATATGGCGTTGCTGTACGAACAGTCGGGCAAGAGCCAAAACGCGAAGGCCATGATGGAACGTGCCGCCACACAGGACGCCAACAACGTGCGCACACGTCTGGCCGTCGCCAAGTGGGCGCTCGACCACGAAGAACTCGATATGGCCAAGACGAATGCCGAAGCAGCGTTGAAGCTAGAGCCCCGGTCGCTGGAAGCCAAGCTCTATATGGGCCTGATCGCTCGCTTCCGTAACGATCTGCCGACGGCGGAGTCGCTCTTCAAGGAAGCGCATCTCCAGTCACCAACGCACTTGGGTGCCATCACCCAATTGGCACTGGTGCTCGTTGATCAATCGGACGAAGCCAAGCGTACGCAGGCGCTCGAATACGCGCGACTCAACACGCAGCTCTACAGCGACCTGAACGAAGCCACCGGCCGCGAAGCCGCCGTGACCTTCGGCTGGGTCCTGTCGAAGTTGGGGCAAACGGCTGCGGCCACGAAAGCCGTGCAGCAAGCTCTGACCGCTGGCAACGGACGCATCAGCGCTGACAACGCCTACCACGCCGCGCAAATCCTGTACGACGGTGGTATGACCGAAGCCGCTCAAAAGCTGCTCGATCAGACTCTGCAAAGCGAATCGGTGTTCCCGAATCGCGCGGCTGCAGAACAACTGAGCGCACGGATCAAGAATCGCTAAGCGTGCAATCGCTGCAACGCTAGCAAGCGTTTAAATCATTGAGAACAAATCAAGCACCACGGGGCGTGTTTCCGATACTCCTCGTAGAGCGAATTCGCCGGGAGAAATGAGACGCGGCACATGATGGCCAGAGCGTTTCATTTCACTGAGTCAAAGGTCGCGGCATACCGACGGAACGGTATGCCACGGCCTTTTTTTGTTGAATATCGAATATCGAATATCGAATATCGAATATCGAATATCGAATATCGAATATCGAATTCTGAATGTTGAAGTGCAGCACCTACTCACCCAGCACGAGTCGTACTGCACTTCAAAATTTGATATTCAACATTCGAAATTCAACATTCATGATCTGCCAGCCATTCAGGCGGCACGAAGCGTCGCAGGGTCGCGCGAATGTTGACCGCCAGTGTTTCTGGGACGTCGACTTGTGACGGGGGCACTTCGAAGCCGTGCCAGGTCAATTCAATCGGCGGTGTCGCTTGTCTACCGGCTTGATTGATGCGTTCCATCACGCGTAATGCCCAGACGGCACCAAACGCATCACGGAAGTCAAACC
>JAGQPK010000266.1 GCA_020426755.1 Planctomycetales bacterium | reverse complement strand
GATCGTTGACGAAAGTGTCGACCTCCGATGGTTGCGGTAGGAGTCCGAGTAGATCGAGATAGAGACGGCGAATGAGCGTATTGCGATCCGCCTCGTCGGACGGCCTAAGTGAAGACTCGGCGAGGCGTGCTGACACGAACGTGTCAATGGTGTTGCGCGACCAGTTGCGCCATCCCAGGGGGATATTGCTCAGCGGCAGTGGCGGCGATCGGAGTGGATCGAATGACCAGTGGGATGCCCAGGGCGCACCTGCGGCCACCCATTTCGCCAGCAGTTGCTTCTGCGGCTCACTCAGTTGATGTTGACTCGCCGGTGGCGGCATGACCTCGTCTGGATCCGCCGAGTTGATCCTCCGTAATAACTCACTCGTGTCCGGCGAGTCCAGCGAGATCACGGTTTGAACGCCATCGGCCGTATCCAGCCGCAGATCCGCCGCGCGGTTTTCCGCGTCTGGACCATGACAAGTGAAGCAATTGTCCGAAAGGATCGGGCGAATTTGCTGCGCGAAGTTGACCTCATCGGCACGGCAGGTCGCGCGGTGTAAGCTGACGGCTAAGCAAGCCACCAGTATCAACCGGATGACCCAGGTGATGCGCGGCGCGCGTAGGCGATCATGCGATTGTGATGCAGGCGGGAAAGAGTCCGTAGGGCAGTTCATAGCATTACGTGCAGGTTAACGTGTCGAATCGACCGCCGAACTGCTGTTGCCGGGCGGGCCGAGGAGGTAGTCCTCCATTGTAACATCGGGCGAGCCACGCGTTGAGGTTGTCATTAGTTCGCCGAAACGCGAACTAGTTTGCCGTTTACGCGTTAGCGTCGGTTCTGACCCGGCGCCGTTTCCGATGCCAACGAGAACCGCGGCTAACGCCGTTCGGCGAACTAGGTGAACCGCGGCTGGCACTTTTCGGCGGACTTACTCGACTGGAAACCCGCGATCACGCAACAACGCGTTTGTGTCGACGTCGCGACCGCGGAAGCGGCGAAAGCCCTCGGCCGGATCGATCGTGTCACCAACTGACAATACGGTGTCATGTAAACGTTTGGCAACTTCCGGGTCGTAGTAGCCGCCTGCTTCGACAAAAGCTTCGGCTGCGTCCGCCGTCAACGCGTCGGCCCACAGGTAGCTGTAAT
The DNA here is from genome assembly GCA_020426755.1 of Planctomycetales bacterium. Taxonomy (GTDB): domain Bacteria; phylum Planctomycetota; class Planctomycetia; order Pirellulales; family Pirellulaceae; genus JAGQPK01. The sequence goes on along the minus strand of JAGQPK010000266.1, from coordinate 5,790 downwards.
AGCCCGCGGAGTAGGAGTCGCCCGAGAAGATGTGCGAGAATTGCGGCGTGCGATGACGCATCACAATCTCGCTTGGCATGCCCAGTTCCGCCAACGTCACGCGTTCAAACGTATCTGGATTGATGTCGGCATCCCCAGCCAGGTGCAGTTTCATGTCAACCAGTGCACTCGCCAGATACTCCACCGTAGCAAAGCCCTGATTGAACGTTGCTGCTTTGGCGATCTTGTCGGCAAGTTCCTGCGGGAGCGGCTCGCCCGTTTTGTAGTGCACGGCGAAGCGATTCAACACTTCGCGCGTGGGGAGCCAATGCTCATTAATCTGCGATGGGAACTCGACGTAGTCGCGCGCCACCGACGTGCCGGCTTGTGACGGATAGTTCACGTTGGAAAGCAAGCCGTGCAGCGCGTGACCGAATTCGTGGAACAGCGTTTCCGCGTCATCCCAAGAAATCAGAACGGGCTCACCTTCCGCTGCTTTGACGAAGTTCGAATTGTTCGACACGATCGGCGTGACCGGTGAGCCCATGTTTTCTTGCTCGCGGTAAGCGGTCATCCATGCTCCGCTGCGTTTGCCTTCGCGAGCGTAGGGATCGAGATACCACAGTCCGACGTGTTTGCCCTGCGCGTCGGTTACTTCCCAGACCTTAACGTCCGGGTGGAAAACGGGCACATCGCCAATTGGTCTGAACTGCAATCCAAAAAGTTGACCAGCCGCCCAATGCATGCCTTCGCGTAGCTTGTCGAGTTGCATGTAGGGTTTGACTTGATTGAAGTCGAGATCGTACTTGTCCTTGCGAACTTGCTCGGCATAGTAACGATAATCCCACGGTTCGATCTTAATGCCGTTACCTTCCGCATCCGCAATCTTCTGCATGTCGGCAACCTCTTCACGCACTCGCGCCACGGCCTTTGGCCAAACCTTCATCATCAGGTCCATGGCTGCTGCGGGAGTCTTCGCCATCTGGGGTTCGAGACGCCAGTGCGCGTGTGTTTCATAGCCGAGCAGTTTCGCGCGGGCGGCGCGCAGCTTAAGTATCTCAGCGATGATCGCATTGTTATCGTGATCGTCACCGTTGTCGCCACGGTTGTAGTAGGTACGCCAAACGTTTTCACGCAGTGCGCGATTGTGAGCGTACGTCAGCAACGGTTCCATTGCCGAACGGGTGTTCGATACTGCCCAGCGGTTGGGTTCGCCGTGCTCCGCAGCGGCTGCGGCGAAGGATGCGACAATCGAGTCAGGTACGCCGGTGAGTTCCGCCGCACTATCGACCCAAATGATGGTTTGCTCGTCGGCCAAGACGTTCTGGCTGAAGTTGGTGAACAGCGTCGCCAGTCGTAGATTGATTTGCGATAGTTTGGCTTTCTGTTCCGCATTCAGTTTGGCACCGCGGCGGACGAACTGCTTGTACCGATCGTCAAGCAAGCGATACTGTGCCACAGTTAGGTCACTCGGTTTCGTCTGCTCGTAGACAGTGGCAATTCGCGCGAACAGTTTCTCGTGCTGCGTTACCTTGTCCTGATACTCCGCCAACTTGGGTGCGACAACTCGTTCAATATCCGGCACGGGACCGAGATTCAGATTGGACTCGTACACACCGAACAGCGACTCAAGGCGTAGCAGTGCTCGACCAGCCGACTCCATTGCAACAATCGTATTCTCGAACGTCGGCGGTTCCGGGTTGTTCGCGATGGTGTCCAGTTCTGCGAGTGCCGTCGAGATTGCCAGATCGAACGAGGCGACAAACTGTTCGGGACGCACTTGATTCCACGGCGGCACTCCGCCGTAGGGGCCAGCCCAGGTTTGTAGCATGGGATTCATCGATGTTTGATCCTTCGTATCTTGAGTTGCCACAATATCTGTTGTTGCCTGAGCATGTACGTCTGCCGCAATTGGAAGTCCGCCGATCGCCAGTGGCAGGAGGAATTGAACAGATATTGTACGCCGCCAGGTTTGTCTATCGAACGTCATTACGAAACCTCACTCTATCGTCTCTGAAAGGTGTACGGTCTAAGCTCTATCTTCTAGAAAACTGCAGCAAGTTACTAGCCGCCAGAGCGGATGCGTAGCAACGGATTGGTGGCGAAGACGCGTGCCGAGTGGCCCTGCAGTCGGATGATCGTTGAGCCGTCAGTCACCGTCGTCATTTCGTCCGAATCAACTTCGTAAAGCTGTCGTCCGTTCCAATTAGCCAAGCCGCCAATTTCGACGCCCAAACGAGCCTCTTCACCTTCGTTTACCACGATCAGCAACAATTGGCCGTTATGCTCACGAGCGATTGCGCGTGGCGGCGGGCCCGGTTTGTCAAGGACATTGTCGATCGATGCAACCTGTAGGAAGGGCACGTTATCGCTGGTCAAGAAGTCGTTGAGCGACGCCAGTTCGCGAGTTAGTTGGTTCATGGTTACGCGAAAGTTCGGATCGTCGATCTGCCACGAACCCCAGTAGAGTAGGCCACGTGCTCCGTGCACAATCGCATCGTAGGCCATGAAGCGAGCCTCCGACAGGCTTGGATAAAGCCGTGTTCGATCAGGTCGTGCCGTGTGCCATGAGAACTCCTGCAGCACCATCCAGACGGGCTTGCCTTTGCCGATCATTGTCCAACGATCGACCAAGCGACCAATGCCTGCCAGATCCGAACCGGTACTGCGAACCGGATAGTAGTCGCAACCCGTGATGTCGATTGAGGGAATGTAGCCGCGCGTATACGCGGCGTCACTGTCGGCAGCTTCATTAATCCACACTGGATGGCGATGACCGTCAATGGCGCGAACTTGATCGATGGCGGCGCGGATTTTCGGCAGTACGATCTGCGACTGTTCGCGCGCATACTTGACAGCAATCGGCTGCTGCGTCTCCCAGTCCGCACGCGTGTAGCCGGCCGTTTGCTTCAAGCCGCTGTACGCCGTGAACGTCCAAATGATTTCATCGGGCCCTTCCCATACGGCCAACGCCGGATGATCGGACAGCGAAGCAATGCGTGCTGCGAACTCGTCACTCGGGCCGCCCTGCAACGGGATGGGAATCCAGCCCATCGCACCGGCTCGCTGCACTCGATCCAAGTCCTCGCGCGACTCGCAGCGAAACAAGTTGACGCCGGCTGCCACGCGCCGTTTCAGTTCGGCATCGTCTTGAGACAATTCATATGTGCCAAGCGGGAACAACGCCTTGCCGTTGCGCTGCAAGAAGCCAGCGGCGATCGCTGGCGGTCGGGCCTCCAGTATCTGCAGTCCGTTTGTCGATGCAACATGAACGACGTCTCCGTTGGCTAGTGTCAGCGTTGTTGCCAAAGTCTCGCGATCGGATACGAAATTGCTGCGATAGACCAACGTCTGCCGCCCTAGCCGCACGCCGCTGATGACAGATTGCGGTATTGCAGGCACATCGAAAGAGATCGATGATCCGCGTTGAAGTAGATCGGAATGCTCTAGTGAAGCGGCATAAACTTGATGCACCAACGACGTTTCCTTGGCGAGTTCCTCCTGCGTGCACCAGAGGAAGAATGAATCATGTCCGCGCAACAGCAAGTGCCAAAGTAGCTCCTGGTACTTTGTCTCGCTGAGCTGTTGCACGCGAGCGTCGGGAGAGTCGGGTGGAGCGGTTGTGTGCCAGTGGACGAATGGCAGAATGGTGTCAGTGCGTGCGGCGTGTTTGCTGGCATTCGATGCCACCTTCAACATGTTGTAGAACCAGCGATAGTCAGTCGGTTCGAAGTTGTAACAATCGAAGATCGGATACCACGTGTAGATCACCGGCATCGCGAGCGTAAAGTCGCATTCCGGAAATTCGTGGTACCAAGGGCGATATCGCGCATTCTGTTCTGCTACATACGGCAACGGATCGGCTGCTGAAGTTTCGTAGTAGTCATACCAGTAGCGAAATCCGTCGTGACGATAGACACCGTAGTTGCCGACTTTCGCGTCGGGGAAAGTTGCACGAATCACGTCAGCGTAAGCGTCTCGCAACAGCCGACTGCGGATTTGCCGAAGTTGCGACTGGAAACTGCGGAAGTCGTTCAGGTCATGCAAGTGCTCGCGGCAGCGTCCACAACGGCGCGACGCTTCCCATGCTCCATTCCATTCTATCGGCCCATCATTCTCCCAGTCGGCAACGACAAGATCGATAGGCAACCCGGCTGCCTGATACGCATCGACGAAGTAGCGAATTCGTTCGCCAATTGGTTCGATGCGATGCTCCAGGGCAAACGGGCAACCGATTGATCCCTGGTGCGAATCGTCTGCAAATGGTTGGCCGGATGCATCGACATGTTGTGTTGCGGCAGTGCCGTCATAAAACGAGTGCAGACAGGCATTGGCGTTAACCGCAATCGGCTGGCCAAGTTCGAGTTGCCAGCGCGCGATCCGCAGTGCTTCCTGCAAGGACTGCTCCCGCCGCTCGGGCTGCCATTCCACTGTGTAGCCAACGCCGCGGCCGTCCAATTCCTGCAATGCCGACTTGGCTTCTGCGTCATTCAGTTGCGACAGCGTGCCGCTGATCGGCAAGATGTAGAGCGGCAATCGCTGCCCGCGTGGATGCGCAAGCGGTTGTGCGTTCTGCAAGACGGTGCGTATCGATTCGGGCCACGTATCGTGGTTGGGTTGCTGCGCGGTGGCACACTGGAGGCAGCTTAGCCAAGTCGCAATGACGAGAAGCTTGCGTGCGATACTCAACGTCCATTCCTTTCGTCGATGTCAATCACGGGATTTCCGCCGCATCTCGTGCCAACGGCCAGAGAGCTTACCTAGCCCAGTCCGCAGGGCTCATCGTACCACACCAGTTTGGCAGCACTGAAATCGCCAGTTCTCAGAGGCCTACGTGCGGCAGTGCCCCCTCCCGTCGATGGCATCCACTCCGCGCGAACTGCAATACCGGGAGGGGGACAGGGGGAGGGGACCACTTGCCCACGCATCGCGGAAAGTTTGCTCAGTCGCAGACTACATTGCAGCGAGTACGGCCACTTACACCTTCGGTAGATTTGTTTCGGTTTGTTGCGTTGTTGCAGACCGTGAAGAAGACGTTGCAGGTGTCCCGGCGACGATATTCTTCTCAGTGACCATCGCCCTCCCCCTGAATCCCCCTCCCGGACTGCGCGTTCCAAGAAAGTTGAGAGCCAATTGCGGGAGGGGGGACAACACGCGGCTCGCAATGGGACAACTTGATGTCTGGTACGGTGAGCCCTGCGGACTCTAGGCAATCTGCTGGGGCGTTGTCGGCGTTGGACCGGCGAACTTAAAACGGAGTGTTGACGAGTCACTAACGTGGTCGCAAGACGACCCGCCTCACGTCCATCACTGCAGCGCGCGCCTTGGTGCGCGGTCGGATCGCCAATGTTGTGCGGCCAGCGGGTAGCGTGACCTGTCCGATAGTTCGCTGGATCATTCGCTGGAAATGGCCCGTTTCGATGACGGCAAATGACAGTGTAGTGTCACCGATGACGACGTCGACTTCAGAGCCACCGTTGCCGCTGCCACAACCCTGCTGGATCTCGACTTCATAAGCTCCAGCTACGGGTACTTCAAACTCCCAATCGGCCCAGTCGGATGCATTGGTCCAATAACCGAGGACATTCTTGTGCGACTCAGGTTCGTAGCGAAGACGTTCGCCATGGACGCGAGCATCTTTCGCGTGCAGGCGAATGTCGCCGGTCGGCGGTGTCACTTGAGCACGCCGTCCCTTCGTGGTCGCGTTCATCTGCTTTCGCCAGGCCGTCCAATGCGGTTCCGTCGCAGCGGCAGTGGCTTCCGGTCGCAGTTGTGACGGATCGGTGTCAATGTAGAGCGCCCGATGCAGCG
>JAGQPK010000265.1 GCA_020426755.1 Planctomycetales bacterium | reverse complement strand
ATGTGTGAGCGGTGCCGCCGCGAATATGCAGATCCGTGTGACCGCCGGTTTCACGCTCAAACGATGTCATGTCCGGATTGTGGCCCGAGCCTATGGTTCGCGGCGGATGTGAAAACCTGCGAGTTTCGCCCGACTGGGCAACGGCCGGAAGTGGCCTTAGCGGCCTTCCGGCGAGCGATTGCAGACGATCGCATTGTCGCGGTCAAAGGAATTGGCGGCTTTCATTTGGCGTGTCGAGCTGATTCGCAGTTGGCGGTGCAGAGGCTACGCGAGCGCAAGGAACGTGGCGACAAACCCTTCGCCGTCATGGTACGTGACGTGGCAGAAGCAGAAACGCTTGCGTTTGTTGGCGAAGCGGAACGCGTGACGTTACAGTCGGCCGCCGCGCCAATTGTCTTGCTGACCCTCCGAGCCAACATCCAACTCGCGACGGCAGTAGCGCCTGACAATCCCAGAATCGGCATCATGTTGCCTTATTCGCCGTTACACCGATTGCTCGTCGAAGCAGGACCGCTCGTCATGACGAGCGGAAATGTTTCGGGTGAGCCGTTAGCTTATCGCAATGAGGAGGCAGCGGCACGCTTAGGACAATTGGCAGATGCTTACTTGCTGCATAACCGTCGAATCGTGGCACCGAGTGACGATAGTGTGACACTTATCAGTCAGGCCGGCGAAGTGCCAGTGCGGCGAGCGCGCGGCACCGCTCCGCGTACACTGGAGGTGCCTGGACTTGTCACGCCGGGACTAGCGGTTGGCGGAGAGTTGAAAGGAACGATCTGCGTCTTTGCCGACGAGCATGCCTATGTCAGCCAGCATTTAGGTGACTGGGAGTACGTGAGCAGCATTGCTGCCGCCGATCGGACAACTCGCGATCTGCTGCGTCTAACGGGCATCACTCCCCAAGTGATTGCCTGCGATTTGCACCCGGACTACCATTCGACTCGTTACGCCGAAGCGACCGCGCAGCAACTAGAAATCCCGCTGGTGCGCGTACAACATCACCATGCTCACCTGGCCGCGTTGTTGGCAGAGCACAACTGCCAAACGCGGCAAGAGATCATCGGATTTAGCTTTGACGGTACCGGCTATGGCGACGACGGCGCGATCTGGGGGAGTGAAGTGCTGATCGCCTCGATGGGCGCGTATCGCCGAGTCGGACATCTCGATTACTTCCCGTTGCCGGGTGGTGATGCGGCGGCAAAACAACCCTGGCGAGTTGCTCTTGCCGCGTTGTGGGCAGTGGGGCTGCCGTGGGATGAGCGGCTCCCGTGCGTTCGCCATCGGCAGCCGATGGAGTTGCGCATATTGCGTAGTCAACTTGAACGACAGATCAACAGTCCCGCGACGAGTAGTATGGGGCGTCTGTTTGATGCAGTGAGTTCACTGGTTGGCCTGCGGCAAGTTTGCAGCTACGAAGCTCAGGCTGCCATGGAATTGGAAGGGCTGGTCGATGTGCTGACGCTTGGCGATTCCTATCGTTTTGAAGTGGATTGGCACAATGGCGGTAAGATCGGCGTGCGGGGCCTGTTGTCGAGCATCGTTCGAGATATCTTGGCCGGTGCGTCCTCACGATTGATGGCCACGAAATTCCACGCGGGAGTCGTGGAGTTGATCATCGAAGTCTCGCTGCATTTGCATCGACAGACGGGAATTCGTCAAGTTGGTCTGACAGGCGGGGTATTTCAAAACGCAAAACTGCTGGATCAAATTGTCGCACGATTGGAGCAAGCGGGCCTGATCGTGTTAACTCATCGCGAAGTACCCGCGAATGACGGTGGCTTGTCACTGGGACAAGCGGTTGTTGCGAACGCAGTGAGTCGCGGGCAGTACGCTGCAACGTGAATATGTAGTTCGCGGCAACCTATTGCAGTTCGCCGTAACCTGACGCAATTCGCCGCAACGCGTTAGCGTCGGTTCCTGCCCCGGCGCTGATTCAGCCAATGCCGAGAACCGCGGCTAACGCCTTTCGGCACTCAGTTTAGATTTCAGGAGAGAAAAAACGCTTAGTTCCCCCTCCCGTCGCTGGTCTCCAGTTCACGCAGTTCGATACCGGGAGGGGGCAGGGGGAGGGAACCACAACGGAAGCTGTGTAACGCCCATATAGATGCTGAAGTCAAAGAAACTCATCGTGAGCGGAGCGTTAGTGCAACTACCAGTTCCGCGATTGTCGCCCTCCCCCTGAATCCCCCTCCCGTACTGCGAGTTTCAAGGCAGTTGACGGTCAATTGCGGGAGGGGGATCAGCAGCGCACATCTAAACTGAGTGCCATTGGCCTAGCGCCTCTTCGGCGAACTAACGCTCGGTTCCTGATCATCACTTCGCGTTGCCGTCCTTGCGAAAAACGCCGACAAGGACGACAATAGATCGGCAAATCTGCCTTTAAAGGAGTCAAGCATGCAGCCGCGCATTCTGGAAGTGCGCACTCGGATTTTGAAAGAGAACGACGAGCGAGCCCGTGCGCTGCGAGCCGAGTTTCTGGACGCAGGTGTATTGGTTGTGAACGTCGTGTCGAGTCCGGGCAGCGGGAAGACTCAACTCCTTCAACGGACGATGACAATATTGCGCGAGCAGGGCCATGCGGTGGCGGCGATCGTGGGCGATCTGGAGACCGATCGCGACGCACAACGTCTGGCGAAAAGCGGCGCGCCCGTGCGCCAGATCATGACTCACGGATGTTGTCATCTGGAAGCTGACATGGTCAAACAGCAATTGACCGGTTGGGGACTCTCCGAGCTGGACTTTCTGTTCATCGAGAATGTCGGCAATCTTGTCTGTCCAACTAGTTGGGATCTGGGTGAGGGGCTGCGGGTCGCCATGTTGTCGGTGACTGAGGGCGAGGACAAGCCGCTCAAGTATCCCGGACTCTTCAATACCTCCGATATGGCAATCGTAACGAAAATGGATTTGGCGGAAGTCTGCGAATTCGATCGAGCGGCGGCGTTGCAATCGCTGCAGCAGGTGCGGCCCGGCATTCAGGTGTTGGAGACTTCCGCAAAGACGGGTCAGGGCGTTGATCAGTGGATCGAATTCTTGAAGAACCGCCGCTGCGAGCAACTAGCGACGTGAGGATCGACGATGTGTTTAGCGGTGCCAGGGCAAATTGAAACTTGCTTTGAACAGGACGGTCTGCCGATGGCCACGGTCAATTTCGGCGGGGTGCGGAAAAACGTCTGCTTGGCCTATGTTCCCGACGCGGTTGTTGGCGAGTACGTGATTGTGCACGTTGGGTTTGCCTTACACAAACTCGACGAACAAGCGGCACAGGAGACACTGACGACATTTGCCGAAATGGAACGTGCGTTGGAGTCGGAGGATGCGTCGCCTTGAAGTACCTACATGAGTTCCGCAACAGTCGCCAAGCACAAGCGTTGGTGCAATCCATCCACCGTGTGACGACTCGGCCCTGGACCATGATGGAGGTTTGCGGCGGACAGACACACAGTATCATTAGAAACGGTATCGACCAGCTCCTGCCCGACAATCTGGAGCTCGTGCACGGTCCCGGCTGCCCAGTGTGTGTCACTCCTGTCAAGGTCATTGATCGCGCGATCGCAATCGCTGCACAACCGGAGGTCATGTTCTGTTCTTTCGGCGATATGCTGCGCGTGCCAGGTACGACCGGCGACTTGTTACAAGCAAGAGCCGCTGGCGCCGACGTGCGGATCGTCTACTCGCCGCTCGATGCCGTCACCTTGGCGAAGAAACATCCGGACCGGCAAGTCGTCTTTCTGGCAATTGGCTTTGAGACGACGGCACCAGCCAATGCCATGGCGGTCAAGTTGGCACGTCAGCTTGGTTTGACGAACTTTTCACTACTGGTATCACATGTGCGCGTGCCACCTGCGCTGCGAGCGCTAATGACTGCGCCGGATCATCGCGTGCAAGGTTTTCTTGCCGCCGGTCACGTGTGTACTGTGATGGGGTGGCAGGAGTACTTGCCGATCGTCGCGCAGTATGAGGTCCCGATTGTTGTCACTGGATTTGAGCCATTGGATGTGCTCGAAGGAATTCGTCGCCTCGTCACACTTTTAGAGAGTGGGCAGTCGTGTGTCGAGAATGCATATGATCGGGCCGTTGTCGATCAGGGCAACAAGCTCGCTCAGGCAACAATCCGCGAAGTCTTTCAAACGACCGACTGCGAGTGGCGCGGGTTGGGCGTGATACCGCAAAGCGGCTGGTGTTTGGCCGACGCTTATGCCGACTTTGACGCGGACAAGCGGTTTGACGTATCTGAAGTGCAATCTGAGGAATCAACGATTTGTCGATCGGGTGAAGTTCTGTGTGGCTTGATTAAGCCGTACGAGTGCGCCGCATTCGGTCATCAATGCACGCCGGAAACACCCCTTGGTGCGACGATGGTTTCCAGCGAAGGCGCGTGCGCGGCATATTACTTATACGGTCGACATGAGAAGCCGCGCGGCTCGATCGTCTAACTTTAAAAGAGTGGACTGCCACAGCAAGATTGTGTGACTCTCTAAACGGCCTTGATCGCGGTGTATTTCGCTTTGAACCGACGGTGATACGCTGCGGCGAACAGGTTTGAGTCCCAACGGCAGATTGGATGGGATGACGATGAATCGACATCAGAGTGACGAACGAGTGTTACCGTCAACTGTGACGTGGAGTTGTCCCACGCCGCTGGTCAATTCGGATCGCGTGTTGATTGGACACGGCGGCGGAGGAAAGTTGACGGCGGACCTGATCAGCCGCATCTTTCTGCCGCATTTCAAGAACGCTCATCTTGATCGCCTTTGCGATGCGGCCACAGTAGCTGCCGGTAGCGCGCAAGTCGCCTTGGCGACGGACGCGTTCGTTGTGCGGCCCTTGTTTTTTCCTGGTGGCAACATCGGTGACTTGGCCGTCAACGGCACGGTAAACGATTTGGCGATGAGTGGTGCGGTGCCGCGTTACCTGACGGCGTCGTTTGTACTGGAGGAAGGACTGCTGCTCAGTGAGCTGGAAGCGATCGTGGGCTCAATGGGGCGGGCCGCCAAACGCGCCGGTGTGGAGATTGTTGCCGGTGATACGAAAGTCGTCGAACGTGGCCGAGGCGACGGTTGCTACATCTCGACCGCGGGTGTCGGTGCATTCGCTCCAGGAATCGATCTGGATCCACGCCATGCGCAACCTGGAGATGTCGTGTTGCTTAGCGGCACCATCGGCGAACATGGTATGGCGATTATGAGCGTCCGCGAAGGATTAGAGTTTGAGTCGCCCATTGTCAGCGATAGTGCGCCCTTAAATGGCCTCGCGCAGACCATACTACGAGCCTGCCCCGACACGCGCGTGCTCCGCGATCCGACCCGCGGTGGCGTGGCGACGGCCCTAATCGAAATCGCGCAGGCTGCTGGTGTTGGCATCCAATTAGAGGAAACTGCGGTGCCGGTTCAGCCGCCGGTTGCCGCCGCCTGCGAATTGCTCGGCATCGACCCGCTTTACGTGGCGAACGAAGGCAAACTGCTGGCGATTGTTCCGCCCGACGATGCCGATGCCGTCCTGGCGGCAATGCGGCAGCATGAATATGGACGCGAAGCGGTCGTGGTCGGTGCCGTGGTTGGACGATCCGAGCTGGAATCAAGTGTCGCGCTGACGATGCGAACGTCGCTGGGCGCGCGGCGCGTCATCAGTATGCCTATCGGTGAGCAGTTGCCACGCATTTGTTGAGCGTGAAGCGATGTGAGGTTTCCATCGACCGAGACTGTGGAGATTACCGTAGTAGTAGGAGTCTTGCGATGGCTCAGTTTGTTTTGCGGCAGTGTGTGTGCCGCGGGCTTGTTGTGTTTTGTTTTGCCTCGTTCGTAGGTCTGTCAATTGCTAGCGCACAGGCCGTTTTCGAACAGCCCCCGATCGACTATCTCAAGGCCGAGCCACACGACGCGATCACGAGGTTGCAGCAGCGGCTCGATCGAGGTGAAGTGAAACTCGAATTTCAGCGTCAGCACGGTTACCTTAAGTCGGTGCTCGCCGAACTGCACGTGCCGGACTCTTCGCAAATCCTGGTGTTTTCGAAAACAAGTTTTCAACTGCGCCGCATTAGTCCTACGACGCCGCGGGCGATTTACTTTAATGATGAAGTGTACGTGGGCTGGGTGCAGGGCGGCGATGTGATGGAGGTGTCGACGGTTGATCCGCAGCTTGGTGCCAACTTCTACACGTTGTCACAGCGGCACAGTACGACGCCCAAGTTCAAGCGGCACACACACGAATGTTTGCAATGTCACGCCTCACCGATGACAATGAGTGTACCCGGGCACGCGGTTCGTTCCGTGTATACGGCTCCGGATGGACAGCCGTTGCTGGAACATCCGTCCTACGTGACGGATTCAGCGAGTCCGTTCAGGCAACGTTGGGGCGGCTGGTACGTTAGCGGAACGCACGGTGCTCAACGCCACCTCGGTAACTTGGTCGTACGTCAAGCCGACGATCCAAGCCAGCTCGATCTCGAACGTGGTGCTAACGTACTCGACTTGGAAAAGTTCTTCGACACGAGTCCTTATCTTACGCCGCACAGTGACATTGTGGCGCTGATGTTGATCGAACATCATTCGAAGCTGCACAATGTGTTAACACAAGCCAATTTTTCGGCGCGTCTGGCGCTGCGAGATCAACTGGTTCTCAATGAAATGCTCAAGCGCGCTCCGGACTTTGAAACGGAATCGACGGCGTTGCGTCTGCGCAAGGCTGCGGATGCGGTGGTGCAGCAACTGCTTTGTACAGGAGAGCAACCCTTGACCGATCCGGTGAAAGGGACGTCGACGTTTGCTGACGACTACATGGCACTGCGCAAACCAGACACGCGTGGCCGATCGTTGCGTGATCTCGACCTGCATCGGCGCATCTTCAAGTACCCCTGCAGCCCGCTCATCTACTCAGAAGCGTTCAATGGCTTGCCCGACGGCTTGCGGCGCCTGGTTTTTCAAC
>JAGQPK010000264.1 GCA_020426755.1 Planctomycetales bacterium | reverse complement strand
GCGCGGTTTACTTGATTCGTTCCTATTCCCAGCAAGCTGTCTGCGGTGATTGTCAGTGAGTAAGCACCGACGCCGAATTCCGTCGATGCCGAGCTGACTTTCACATAATAGGTTTCATCTGGATCGGCGTGGGCCAAATGGAATTGAAGCGGACCACTTGGCAAGGTCGTCAATTGTTGGTCGAACAACGCGGCGCCGGACTCGTTTGTGACTGTGAATGACGGTTGCAACAAGCTGATGCCGGACGACCAAAGAGTGAAAGTCATTGGACCGGTATAGTCGCCTATGGCGGACGTGCGGTACCAATCAACATCGCCGAGGTGATCGAGCGAAGCAAAGGCAATGGCAGGTCCGCTACCATCGACACCTTCAACCGACTCACGCAACTGAAGTTTGCTCGCGGTCTCGACGGTTTCATTGCCGGTCACTGCCTCAATCGCATCCGCCTGTCTTTCGCCCTGAAGTTGCTGCAACGCCAGCAGGTCCGTTGCCGTCCATTCGGTCGCCGCCGAAACGCCATGGACGTGCATGGGTGACGCTGGGTCGTCACTGTGTGAAAGGCCGAAGACGTGCCCAGCTTCGTGTAGTGCAACAGAATACAGGTCGGCGAGCGAATCGAACGGTGTGTCCGTATTAAATACGACATCTGCCGCCCACGATCCGGAGACCGCGGCAGACTGCGGGATGGAGATGGCACGGACGTCTTGGGCCAATGGTCGTGCGCCGATGCGAATATCACCGAATCGCGCGTCGTCACGCTGGGGGCCCGGCGAACCGAAGGCGAAGTTGTCGACCTCAGCAACATGTCCAACGTCCACATTAATGTGTTCGGCAACGGACTGAAACGCTTGGAGAATCGTCGTTTCCCACTGATCTTGCGTGAAGCTGGGGGATGTGGCTGACATCGAACTGGCAGCGCCGCCGATGTCGGTACCGTCGTGAGTAAAACTGAGAGTCAGATAACGGTCGCCATTCCACACGCCTTCACCATCGAGTGCAACGCGTGCCTCCAGCGTTTCAGGAAGTTGTAGCCGTCTCGATGTTGCTGACAGTCGTCGTCTAGCGCGCGTGTTGCTTGAAGGTCGGTTGCTAATGCACGTTCCGCTCAGAAACTGCAGGGCGGTGTCCAAATGGTCGCGCAGGCTCGGCCACGGCTGGTGACGCGACGATGGAGCCAGTCGATGATGTCGTGCGTTGGACGCGTTCATGAGTTTCATTGCGGTGACAGAATGTTGTCGCTGGATTTGCGAAGTTTGGCGCGCTGCTCTGCGTGCTGTAACACTTGCTGGAAGTCGGGTGAACCTTGCAACGCTTCCAGGTCGGGATCCCGGCGAGCGATGTTGAGCCAAGCGGGATTGCGAGTCAGTGCTTCATCGATCAAGGCCACTGCCGTAACGATATCGTTGGGTACTTGTTTTGAAGTGAGGGCGTAGACGCAAGCCAGCTGAAAGACCTCCTTGTCCGTCGGTGACAGCTTGCCAGCCTGTGCGGCGTCGGCCAACGCCAAGTCTCGTTCGCCGAGCCGAGCATGTAGGACGGCACGCGACACGTAATCGGCACAACGAGCGCCGGCAGTGCTAATTAGTTGATCGAGAATCGCGATCGCTTGCGTTGGTTCGTGCTGAATCTCGGCGTGAACGAGTGCCAGATTGCGCGCCGCCTCCCACGAACGCGGATCCAATTCACGCGCTCGCTCGAAGGCATGTTGTGCCGCGGCCGGATCTGTTGGAAGTTGGGCCAGACCGAGCTCAACCCAATTTCGCGCGTCGCGCGGCGTCATCTTCAGCGCCGTGACACGATCCTGTCGAGCCTCGGCACCACGACGCAGTCGCCCGAGCATATCGGAACGCATCAGATAGAGTCGCGGTTGACTGTCGTCGAGGGCAATTGCTGTAGACAGGTCGGCTAGCGCCTCGGGCCAAGCTTGCAATTGGCGATTTGCCACCGCGCGATTAATCAGTGCCGCGGATAGATTGTTGCGGCGTTCGAGGACGGCGCTGAAGTCGTCGCGAGCGCCGGCGTAATTCTTCTGGTCCAGTCTCGCCAGGCCACGATAGAAGTACCCGACGTGGGATGTGGGCCAGTGCGTAATGCACACCGTATAGCAACTTTCGGCGTCGCTCCAATGCTGTTGTCCCGCATAGGCGTTGCCAAGCAACAGCCACAGCGAAATGTCGTGCGGATTCTCGTCTCGCAACGATTCCAACTCTGCGGCGGCGATCGAGTAGTCTTGCCGCTGCAAAGCTTGGACGGCGTTAATGCGACGTTCTGCCAAAGCGCGAACCGGAGCATCTGCCATGAGCGCTGCCAGTAGGCGCTCGCCCAGTTTGTTGGACTCTTCCTGAGCGCTCGCGTTTCGAACTGCCTCGTTGGTTGCTTGCAACAGCGTTGCACACTCCGCCAAGTTAGCTTTGAGCTCATTCGCTTCAGCCATTGACAGACCCGTGAGTGACGCCGTACGCAACGACTGTGACGCAGTCTCGTCAGTGTGGTGAGCCAGAAACTGTTGCGCGAGGTCACGGCCAGTTTGCCGAGTCGTCGCATCTTCACCGGGCAGGCTGAGTGCGACGCGAATGGTTGGCAGCGCGTCACGCAGGTCTCGCGCCGCAGCGACAGCATTTTGTTGAGCGACGCGTCGTTGATTGGCCACCAAAGCGATTGCCAACATCAGCAGCAGTGCCGACGCGATAGCAGCGACGGTGAAGGCAGAAGAAAGCCGCGGGTGACGCCGTGCCCATTTTGCTGCACGCTCCCGCCAAGATACGTTGGGCGCAAATCGCAGCGGTCGATTGGCTGCTTGTCGCGACAGATCTTCCAGCACTTCCGCCATCGTGGCGTAACGATCACCGATCTTGGGTGCCAGCATCCGCTGCACAATCGACTCTAACGCGGACGAAACGTTCGGATGTTGATCAGTGATCGTTGGCCGAAGCTGGCGGCGATCGTCGAGGCACTGCGCGAGTGTCTCGTCGAATGGTCCACGCCGCGCTGGAAACGGCAATTGGCCCGTAAGCATTTGGTAGCAAACCACACCTAGCGAATAGACATCGGCGGTTGGTCCCACGGCGTCGCCCGACCGAATGGACTCGAGATGCTCGGGGGCCATGTAGGGCAGCGTACCGCCCACTTGCCAACAAATCTGTCCGCCAGAAATGGAACTGGCCGACAGATTGTAGTCCAGCAACATCGCTACCCCATCGTCAGACAGGAGAATGTTGGCCGGTTTGAGATCGCGATGAATGATGCCACGCTCGTGACCGTGCTGCAAGGCTGCGGCCAGTTGCTGGGCGATGGCAAGTACGACCGCTTCCGGCAAGGGATGAGAGGAAGCCGCGCCGCTCGAATGGTGTGTCATCTGCGGGCTGTTTGCGGAGCGGCTCGTGAATGTTGTGGGCAAATCGCTGCGGCCGCGCAGCACTTCTTCTAAGGTGGTGCGGCCAAAGTACGGCATGCAGATCGTTTGCCAGAGATCATCGCAATGCACCGAGTAGATCGGCACAATATTCGTGTGTTGTAGGCGTGCGAGTTGCGCAGGTTCATGGTTGCGCGAAGCGGTCACTTTGAGCACAACGTGCCGCGCAGCTAGGTCCAGTTGTCGGGCGAGATAGACCACGCCAAAGGCACCGCTGCCCAGCGTGTCGAGAATCTCGCAATCAGCGACCTCGTCTCCGATGGCCGGCAGTTCCGTGATGGCGTCAGTCAACCGCTGCAATTCGGACTGCAGACCCAGCAGACGCGAACCTTCGGCCACCGTGCTATGAGTTGTTTCGGTCGGTTCAGTCGCAGGCCAAGTCCGAGTGTCGAGACCATAGCGCCGCGCGTATTCCGCAGGCGTGACTTGCTCGTCACGTGACAAACGCAGCCGGTATTCTTCTTTCGCCAATTCGCTGAATGTCTCGTTACGGCTTAACCATTCGGGAAAGTCGCGGCGGTAATCGTCAAGTGACCGACAATCAGCGCGGCCAAAGCGATAGTTTAGGTCGACACAAAACAGTTCCAAGGCGATGCGGCTGTCGTCAAGATTGGCCGCTGCGGGCAAGAAGCCGCGCACATCGACCGCGGGATCCGCCTGCACGGCCGACTCGTATGATTCGATGGCTTCGTCCAAACGACGTAAGCTCTCAGGTCTCCGAATCGAGATCGCCACCATTGTCCTGTTCCAAATAGTCGGACATCATTTCGCGAAACTGACGCAACACCCGTTCGACAGTACGCCGGCAACGTCCGGTCTCCGCTGCGATCTCAACGATTGAATTGCCCTGAATGCGACGTTCAATCATTTGTCGCTGTAGATCCGGAAACTGCGACAGCGTTTCTTCCACGACGAGTTGGAGTACATGCCAGGAGTTTTCACACGTTGGGCCGACCACTTCACCGGCAGCTTCAGTCGTGACCGTCTGCTGGACGTTACGCCGTTGCCGCCGATGGAACTTGCCCAGTCGCCGTACCTTGTTAAGAGCCATGACCAGCAGCAACTGCCAGAGCTCTTCCCCCGGAGGTACGTCAACGCCTCCTTCCGCCGCGCGGCGAAAGAAGGTCCGAAACACGGACTGAATCACATCCTCCGGGTCAAACCGGGCGGCCAATTCGCGCCCCGTGCGACGCTCGGCGAACACGATTAAGCGGTCCGCATATCGCTGGTAAAGTTCCGTGGCCGCATCTGATTCGCCATTTCGAAATCGGCGCAGCAGCGATGCGTCGGACGCAATTGCTGCGGATTCGTCGTGATCGGCGTTTGCAGAAGGTGCCATCGGCTGATTACTCGCTATCAGGGTGAGTACCCTGGCGCTGGGAATTGCGACACGGCTGGCAGGCATTTCTGGCGATGGCCGCGACGATTCATCCAGTTTACTCAGGCCGGCAGAATCCGACAAATTATCCGCCTAATGACTGTCGCAATTAGTGTAGGTAAGGGTGCTTTTAGAAATGACGGGGCAGCAAGACGGACTCGTGGATTTCGAGAATTTTCGCTGGAGGAGGCGAAACATGATGCGCTCAAAATGGCTCAGAGTTACCGCGTGTTGGCTGATGTTGACATCCCAAGTGCGGATGGCTTCCGCCTGCGTTATGCCGCTACCCCCGCCGGTGGAAATTGAAAATGAATACGAGATCGAAATCCATTCGTTGGGCCTAAGTCCGGACACCGGCAAGTTGGAGTACCTGATTGGTATCGAAGTCGAGCTATACCAATCCAACGAGCCAGCCAAGTGCTCCTGCTTGCTCAACCTGGGCAACACGAATGCGCAGTTGCCGGCTTCGGTTGTCATCAGCCAAGCGTCGATCAACGTAACCGATTCACTGACGGGCGAATTGCGCGGCTACGAAGACGAGTTTGAGTTTGAAGACGATAGCGAGCTGGAAGCCGAGATTCAAAATCAATTGCCAGTCGGTTCGCAAAGTTATGGATTCGCGGTGGACGTAAACGCCGTCTCGTCGTTGCCATTAGGAGCAGCGGATGTCCACGAACTGTTGTTCAAGCTGGAAGTCGCGCCGGAAGATCTGGCGGCGCTCGAGACGATGCCGATTAGTTTTGCTGCCGGGTCCGATATGCCAGGACATCCTTTGCAAGTGTTGGATGGTTACAAGTCGATCCTGACTTTTCCGCCGCCGAAGGGTGTTTACACGTGGGATGGTCGCGGCGATGGCGACTGGGTTGAACCGCGTTGGGGATTGGGCAACTACTATCCGCTCGAGGACGCGAAGGCCTCCGTCAACACCGACCTGGTGACGGTCAGCGGCAGTCAGCTCGCAGATAAGACTACTGTGACGAGTGGCAATCTTCAGGTGCTCGGCAGCTTGCAAACAGAACTGCAAGTCGATACGGGCGGTACGCTCAGCGGCGATGGACTGGTTGTTGGCGAAGTGGCCGTCGAAGGAGTTGTCTCACCCAGCGGTGGCTTGGCAATTAACGGTGACATTGAAATCTCGCAGAAGGCGCAGTTGCAGATCGTGATGGGCAGCAATGAACCGCCGGCAGAACTCAGCGTGAGCGGCAAGGCCACGCTGGAAGGCGTGTTGAGTCTGATCGACAATGATGATTTGCTCAGCGAGGGAATTCGCGGCGAACAACTCAGCGTGGCCGCCCTGCAGGCCGGTCGTCTCTCCGGCGCTTTCACGCGGATTCAGCTCAACGGCAACACGCTGGTCGCCGACTTTGCCACCGTAGATGGATTTCGCTCACACCTGGGGCACGGCGTCTTCTACACCGTCGATCAAAACGAAAACGGCTATCAGTTGACGCGACTGTTCGCACTCGAAGGCGATGCCGACGGCGACGGTGTGTTTGATTCGGGCGATCTGATTCGAGTCTTTCAAGCCGGTCAGTATGAAGACGCGGTGGTCGGCAACTCGAATTGGCTAACCGGTGATTGGACGGGCGACGGCGAGTTCACGACGACCGATTTGGTCTTTGCTTTCCAGACAGGTGCCTACGACGCGGCCGCTCGGCAAGTGCCGGAACCGGCGAGTTGGCTGCTGGGAGTTGTTGGCCTGTTGGCACTGATGCGTCGCGGACGACGTCGCGGGTAGTGACTTCTAGGATTTCCCTCCGCCAGCCGTTATCTTGGTGAACCTGTTTCACACCGGCTGGCTTGGGAGATTCATCATGTTGCGTGCTCCGATCCGAATCCTGTTGTTTAGCCTCGTGCTGTTTAGCCTCGTGCTGTTTGGCCTCGAGACCGGCACACATTCATTCCGCTGTTGTTGTGCGCAGGAAGCCGCGACCGCCGTGGCCGCGCAGATCCAGCACGCGACGCTGCCGGCTACGGATGACGATCTGCCGGGCGTCGGACCGATTCGCCGCTACGACTGGTTTCAAAATCTGTGGAGTCAACGGCGAGGCGTCTGGGCACAGCGACAAGCGGCGGATCAAGGCGCTGTCGTCTTCTTAGGTGATTCGATTACGCAAGGTTGGGGCGATGATTTTGGCCAGATGTTTCCCGGCCTGAAACTAGC
>JAGQPK010000263.1 GCA_020426755.1 Planctomycetales bacterium | reverse complement strand
CACGTGCCCCGCCGCCGCGGCCCGATTGACCGCGGGCCGAGAAACACGCGAAGACATGTGCGAGGCCTTGCTGCGTGGGAATGTGTCACGAGCGATCGGCATCATTCGCTCGTTTCGAGCGCAAGGAAGATCGTTTGCCTGGTGTGCTGACGAAATCTTGGCACCCGCGATGTGGCACGTGGGCAACTGCTGGGAAAGCGGGCGAGTTCAAATTGCCGAAGAGTTTGTCGCACGCGTGTGCCTCAAAGAAGTACTCGACGAGTTGCAGCGCCTGCTGCCTTCTCCCGCCAACGATGCACCCGTGGCCCTGGGCGGAACCTGTTTAGGTGATAGCTACGAATTGCCGACGCGGATGATTCGACTGACGCTGCGCGAGGCCGGTTGGAATGCAATTGATCTCGGCTGCCAAGTGGCACGTCAGTCACTCGTGAAGACGGCGACAATCATGAACGCCAAGATCGTTTGGCTGTCGTACTCGCATATCTCCAATTCACTGGACACCGTTGAGGAGAACAAGCGGCTGCGCGCTGATTTGCCGAGTGACGCGCGGTTGGTTGTAGGCGGGCAAGCGCTCGGCGCAGCGCTACGACGCAATTTGCAATTTGATTTTGCCGGTGACACGCTGCAACACTTGCGTCACTACGCGAATCAGCTCCGCACACAGATGTCACAGGCCCCCGTCTGCGCAGCGGATCTCGCACTGGTGTGAACGCCCCGCCCCAATCGCGAGTGACTTGGGAGTGCGATCGCGCAGGGCAGCAGACCGTGCAGCGAGGACAAGCTGAAGGCGTTCGGAACGTTGACTAACGATTGCGACGATCAGCCAACTGGTCGCGCAATTGCGCCGCCAGTTCATATTGCTCGGAGGCAATGGCATCACCAAGCTGTTCTTCCAGTGTGCGACCGACTGAGAATTTTTCGCGCACCGATTCACGCAATTCGACCAGTCGCATCACCAGCTCGTTCTCATCGAACTCCTCCGACTCGAAACTGCGGAAGAGTGTATGCAACTGTTGCAGCCCTTGATTGACGGCTTCGATCGCGGCCTCGGCATTGTCTTCGGCGAGAGCGCACAACGTGGCCGCCTGAGTGCGATGAAACAGGACGAACGGGCGATACTGTTCGTGAGTCATCGTCCAGTTTTCGTCCGGCGAATGTTTCTGGCAAAAATCCATCAGGCCCAGTGTGTGATCGGCGTCACGCATGGCATTCTCAAATTCGCGGATGGCCAACCAACAAATTCGTCGGTGATAGAATTGAACGAATTCACGATCCGCTTCCGAGCACTGTTCTTCGGTCATCTGCATCGCAGGGTTTTCGCTGCATTGGTTTTGCAGGTAAGCGAAGTACGTATCAAAGCCGCCCGGGCGATCGCCATCTGGTCGACCTTCGATCTCGAGCTGGAGGAGTCCCATCTCAATCCGCATCTGAATGACGTCGCGACCGTCGCGTCCTGGCACGATGCGCACGCTCACCGAATTCGGCTCGTATGGCCACTTCTCCAGGATGTCGTCGATGTGAGATTTCCGCGCCATATCTACAAGAGATTCCAGCTTGTGTCGGCAACCTGATCACACTACGCGACGATGCGATGATGAGGAGGATAACCGTACGAGATGACAATCAGACGTTTGCAAACAGATCAGGCTTGTAAGAATACCTCGAAGCATTATGAAGTGCCGCCGCGATTGATGCTAGGGACTGGCAAAGCTAGCTGTCAAGTTTTGGCGGTTGTCGCTGTTTTTTTCGCGCGGCGATCATTTCCTTAGCACGTCGTCGACGCACTTGACTACCACGCGTTGGCTTGGTTGCCTTGCGTTCCTTGGGGGGCCGAGCTGCGTCAAGAATCATAACGCGTAGCTTCTGTAAACAATCATCCTGATTGATTCGACGATGACGACTGCGCTGACTGCTTAACGTAATCGTGCCGGATGTGATTCGCGACGCGAACATTTCTTTGAAGCGCGCTTTGACGTCGACGGGCATCGTAGCTGAGTCGGCGACATTCCATTGCAGGATAACCTTGCTGTTGACCTTGTTGACATTTTGTCCACCAGGTCCCTGACTGCGCACTGCGGTAAGCGAAAATTCGTCGAATGGAATCTCAATTCGTTCGTTGATAATCAGCTTTGACATCAGTTATGATCGATCAGACTTGATGCCGAGTAACCGAGCTTGTTCAGCTTGCAAGCACTCGAAACAACGTTGGACGTCAGACGCCCCACAACTCGGCAAGGTTTAACAGCAGGGGAAATGTGATGCGGCAACTCGGTGTTTGTTTGGTTAGCGTCGCATTGGTCGTTGGCGCGGCGCCGCTGGTAAGGGCACAAGCCGACGAGTCCGCAGCAGCGAAAACAACGGGCGACGACTGGCCTTATTTTCTCGGCCCGACCGGCGACAGCAAGAGTAGAGAAGTCGGTTTCGATTTCGCGTGGCCGCCAACCGGTTTGACCGTGCGTTGGACTCGCCCATTGGGTGACAGTTATGGTATCGGCAGTGTGCGCGATGGCAAATACTATCAGTTTGATTACTCGAAGCGAGGTGTTGCAACTCTGTATTGTCTCGATCGCGAATCTGGACGTGAACTGTGGCACTTCAGTTACGATTCGGAATACGAGGATCTGTACAACTATGCAGCGGGTCCGCGAACCTCGCCAGTCGTCGACGACGAACATGTCTATCTCTACGGCGTAGAAGGCATGTTGTACTGCTTGAATGGGCAGAACGGCGCTGAGGTTTGGAAACACGATACGACGAAACGCTACGGTGTGATTCAGAATTTCTTCGGTGTGGGCAGCACGCCGGTCCTGCACGATCATTTGATTTTAGTCATGATTGGCGGAAGTCCGGCGGAGGATCAACAACTTCCACCTGGACAGTTGGATCGTGTTTCCGGTAATCAAAGCGGCATCGTTGCGTTTGACAAACGCACGGGGGAGGAACGCTATCGGCTCTCCAACGAACTGGCCAGCTATGCCGGCTTGAAAGTCGTGCGGCGCGCGGATCGCGCGTGGGCTTTCGCATTCATGCGCGGAGGACTCGTCGCTTTTGATCCTGCCACTGGCGCTCAGGATTTTTTCTTTCCTTGGCGGGCGAAGATTCTCGAAAGCGTGAACGCGAGCACTCCCGTCGTCTGGGATGACTACGTGTTGATCTCGGAAACGTATGGGCCCGGCGCAGCGCTGCTTAAATTTCGTCCGGGAGCATACGAAGAAGTCTGGTCAGACCGTCGCCGCAACCGTGACAAAGCACTGCAAACGCACTGGAACACGCCCATCTATCACGATGGCTATCTGTACGGTTGCAGCGGCCGACATACTCAAAACGCCGAGCTGCGTTGTGTCGAGGCCGTGACCGGCAAAGTGATGTGGAGTGAGCCTGGACTGTCGCGCATGTCGCTGCTCTACGTCGATGGTCACTTTATTGCGTTAGATGAATACGGCACGCTGCGCGTGTTCAAGGCGAATCCAAAGCAGTTTGACCTGGTCGTGCAGTGGGAACCGACGGACAACACGGCGGGAGTCGCTCGACCCTTGCTACGGTATCCTGCCTGGGCGGCGCCGATTGTTTCCCACGGTCTGCTGTACGTACGCGGGAAAGATCGGCTCGTTTGTTATGAACTGCCACGCAAGTAATCCGCGCGGCTTCACCGAGAAGAGACGGCGTACGCTGTACCACATTCGTGAGGTGGCACGCTACGTCTGGAAACTTGACGTGAATGAGTTACACGCCGATCAATTGGCTGAGTGCCGTGCGTGATTGCGTGAGCACGTCGTGGTATTTGAGGCCTTCCATATCCTCGCCCAACAATTCGACGTCGAAGTAGCCTTTGTAGCCGCCGTCTAGCAAAGCACCCACGATGTCGGCGATCGGTATCACGCCTGCGCCCAACAGACAGCGGTTTTGTTCTCCACGTGGGCGACGTTTGGCATCTCCCAAATGCACAATCGCGACCTTCGGGGCGATCTCCTCCAATTGCTTCAGGCAAATTGAATCCATACCAATGTGGTAGCTGTCAATTGCCAGTTTGACATTGGCTGAACCGAATTGATCGACGAAGCCAAGCGCCGCGTCGAGATTATGCAGGAAGGACCAGTCACCACCGGCAGCTTCCAACACGGGCTCAATCGCCAAGTTGACGCCGCATGACTCAGCCACCGGTATCAACTCGGCAATCGCATTGCGACAAATTCGTGCAGAATGGTTCATCGTGTGTCCGGCGCGCGAACCGGTGTACACGATCAGACTGTCGGATCCCAAGTCGGCGGCCAGGTGAATCGCTTCGATCGCATCCTGCACGGACTCGCGGAACCGGCGGCCATCAATCCCGGTGAACCCACCGGCCCACATCAGATTCGAAACGCTCAGATCGTGATCACGCAGCAATTCGATACCGCGTTCTTCACCGAAGTCGGACAGCTTCTGTCGCCACACGCCAATTGCAGCGTAACCTGCATTCGCGAAATGGAGAACGTCCTCTTCGAAAGTCCACGAATAGGTCGTCAACTCGTTCATGGACATCCGTACCATGCAGTTCGCTCCGCGCAGGTCTGAGATGGTAAGATCGCTGGTGTAACGACAACACGTGATCGCTCACGTTGAAGGTTCCACAGTATGGTCGATTGTCCGCTGGCTGTAAAGAAACACTCGAAGCGTTGTCCGTGACTTTATGCGGCGCCAAAATACGTTCATACGCTAGTTGGTCTTGACAGGCATTGCCGTGGTCAAATCCCATGCACGCAGCCACCGCGTCTCGGTGATGTGCATGTTAAAGTCACGCTGCAAACGTTCTGCCATATCCGACATGTGCCCGGCTCCGTAGAAAATCGCGAGCCGATTATCACCTTGGTTGATTCGCTTCTGTAACACCTCAAGTGCGCGCTTGTTTCGCTCAGTGATCAACGTTGATCCGTCGGGGCCGGAGAACACATTCATCTGACTTTCTAAGTCCTCGAATTGTTCAGCCAAAATGCGTTTGAGACGCAGGGGACGATCCGCTGCGAAGAGTGCCATGAACAGATCCGCATCACTAGCGCCGCCACCCGTTTGTGCCTGTGAGGACGCTTGGCCAATCGCGCGCAACAGGATCTGAAAGAAACTCTCCCCGCGTTCTTTCATTTTGCGGGAGAATTCTTCAGGCGACAGGTCCGCATGCACGAGGCGCGGCACGGTGTAGTCGATTTCGTCAAGCTGAAATGACAAATCGAGCATCGACTTCATGCCGGTCTGCAGCTTGCCGACAGGATGCTGCGGAGTGCTGCCGCCGCGGGGCACGCGTGTCCCCTCGGGAGCGACCAATTCATACAGCACATGGTCGTACGTGCCAAAGAGCCGATTGAGCTGCTGGTAATACGGCTTGTCGGCGATGTGTACGGCTCCGATCAGATCGACGCGCGTCTTGCCGTCCGCTGACTGGAAGCTCACCACGCTCGTTTCCAGCGACTGGACGACGCCCCGTTCGTCCTTATTCACGCGGATGAACTTGAGCTCACTCGCCGGTTCTTGCGCTGCCACAGCGGTCGTCGCCGGCAACGCCGCTTGCCCATCAATCGTGATCGCACCCGCCGCGGCGGCTCGGCGCAATTCGGCCGCATCGAGCGTGCCGTTCTGGTCGCTATCAAAGCGTTTCAAGAACTCATCAACGGTCGTTTCGGCCCGGATCGAGCTGCCGGCGAGGAAAAGGACTGCTAGCATCGTCGCGATGCATTGGATTGGCTGTCGCATGGGACTGCCTCCCGTTCTAAATGGACTCGTCCGCCGACCGAAGTTGCCGCGGTGCTGTCAATATACGGCGGTCCCCTGGGGCGGACAATTGAAGCCACGGACCGCGTCAGATATTCGGACTTTTCGGTAAGGCTTACCGTTGTTTCTCAACTTGCGCGACAAGCGCGTCCGATACTACCGACAACCGCGACAGATTGGGCGAACCAATCCGTTAGCCGTCACTCGAACGCGAGGTCTGGGAAAATGTGGAAGCTATTGCAATTCTGTGGTGTGTGTGCCGCGCTGGTCGGACTGGCGACGGTACGGGAAGTCAACGCGGGTGGGCACCCGCCGCTGTTTCCTGATTTTTGTGAGCTCGATGCCGACTTCAATTGGTTTGAGCCCATCTATTGTGACAGCCCCGATGCGTCTGACGCCAATGAGGGGATGTACTTCAGCTACGAGCGTGTTAACTGGAATGTGCTGTCAGCACCCCGTACCGCAGTTGGGGATCCGACCATCGGCAACCCCGCTCTGCACGGCGGCCTGGTGATCAATTCATCAATCCTAGTGAAGGATGGACTTGGCAACGCACCACTTCCCACGCCGATCAGCAACGCGATCGATGTCGCGCAACCGGACTCTGAGTTCGGTTGGGGCAATCGGTTCGAATTCGGATACATCTGGGACAATGCCGGTTGGAATATTGGTGTTGTCGAAGGCTACGAGTCGGTTGATTCGGAGACGTACGGCGTCGAGAACACGAACGTGGGTGCTCAGCCGTTCACGGGTTCAGTCGCAGTGTTGTTCGAGTTTCCTCCTGGTTTATTGGAGGGTTTTGTGGATGCGGACGGCGACGGCGCGATCGACGACGTACTGCCGGACAACGTCTTAACCTTCGACGACACGACCCTCTTCGTACCTAGCTTTGATACGCTGACGATTAACCATCGTTCACGGATCGACGGTGTGGAAGTGATGCGTACGTTGCGTCGCAATGACTTTTACGCCCGCAACTCGGTTGTCGAGTTCATGTACGGCGTGCGATTCATGCGAGTTGACAATGAGATGCGAGCGTTGGGTCTCGGTGGCTTCCTGGCGGACAGCAACTGGGCATCCGAAGTGGAAAACAAGATGGTCGGTCCGCAGGTGGCACTGCGTTGGTCGAAATCTCAACGCCGCTGGGGGCTGCGAGCTCAAGGCCGCTTCATGGCCGCCATGAACATTCGCGATGCCTCGTTGAAGGGCACGATGGCCAGCTTGCT
>JAGQPK010000262.1 GCA_020426755.1 Planctomycetales bacterium | reverse complement strand
TTCACGGCGCCACTTGCCAGCTTCGTTGACATAGCGGACTCGATCGTGCAAACGATTCTCGCGCCCCTGCCAAAATTCAACTCGCACGGGAACCAGTCGGTAGCCGCCCCAAAAGCTTGGCAACGGTACCGGAGCGCCGTTGAGCTGCGATTCCAGCTCGACGACCTTCTTCTCGAGTTCCGCCCGTGAGCCGATGACTTGCGATTGGGGCGAAATCACGGCGCCGATCTGGCTGCCGCGCGGGCGCGAGTGGAAGTATTTTTCCGACAGCTCGCGGGACACGCGTTCGACGGAACCTTCCAATCGCACTTGTTGCTCGAGATGCGGCCAGAAGAGTACCAGCGAAGCATGCGGGTTCTCCAACAGTTGATGTCCCTTGGCCGACTCGTAGTTGGTGTAGAACATCGCACCACGGTCGTCGATGCCTTTTAACAACACAATTCGCGCTGACACTTGACCGTCACGCGAGGCGGTTGCCAACGTCATCGCGGTCGGTTCAAACCAATCCACTTCATTATTTTGGATGGCGATCTGACACCACTGATCCAATTGAGCCAAAGGACATTCCAACAGCGCCGACTCATCGATGCCTCCCATCGTGTACTGTCGCCGCATATCGTGCATGTTCATTGCATTACCTTTGTTTAATGTGTCAGCGTGTAGGTCAACAGATTGCAATTGACCAAACGCGCGTTCTTCACTTCGTTCCCACCGCAGCAACAGCAGTCGTCGCTGACTTTGCCACTGTCATTCAGGCCGTCGCTGGAAAATACGAGCACGATTTTGCCGTCGAGTTCCAAACCTTCCAAGTGGGCTTGCCCTCGGCTTTTGCCCAAATCCAAATTCGGGATATCGTACAACGTGTGAAAAATCGGATGCGAGATATCAAGTTGAGTGAGCATCACATCAGGAAACACGCGGGACAGTTCGCTGCGAAAGCTGGCTGCCCAATCCCGGTTGCTACAGCCCGCCGAGGCGATGATAAACCCACCGTGCGTGAGATAGTTCCGCAGCGAGTCGCGTTGCAGTTCGGTCAACTGAAATCCGCCTTCTCCCGTCATCACACAGAATGGAAACTGATACAGATCGGGCGATTCAAGCTTGACCGGATAGAGCTCGGGATCCGTCTGAATATTGCTCTCGCGATTAACCTGACTGAGAAACTCCGAGCTAAAACAAACACTCGATTTGCCATTGCCGTAAATCAGGTTCGCACACCTTACACGCATGTCCGGGGCAGTCGGAGCTTGGGCCCGCGCCAAACTTGGCAGGAGCAGCACGACAACGATCATACTTTTCATGAACTGCTGAGCAAACTGCATCGCACGAGTTCTCCTGGAAGTGCTGGCATGTGTTCCGGGGCAACGCCCCAGCGGATTGCCTAGCCCAGTCCGCAGGGCTGGGCCCCGGTGGCGACGTACAATCAAGGGCCAACGGCCCGACCGATCGCAGCCCAAAAACTCTGTCTTCGTATGCTTCGTCCCGTCGTGGTGAAATACATTTCTCTTTCGATCGTGCGTTCGAGCCAATTCCCAACACCGTGAGAACCGCGGCTGGCGTCTTGCGGCGAACGAGGAACCGCGGCTAGCGTCTTGCGGCGTAGTTGTCTGCGGTTGCAGTTCAGCGTTCTACGGATTCGCATTCGGTTCAGCGGTCAAGCGTCGAAAGTATGCTTCGGCCTGATCCCGATAGCCGGCCGGCACTCCCCGCAACTGGGAAGCATT
Organism: Planctomycetales bacterium; assembly: GCA_020426755.1. Lineage (GTDB taxonomy): Bacteria > Planctomycetota > Planctomycetia > Pirellulales > Pirellulaceae > JAGQPK01. The sequence continues at coordinate 5,261 of JAGQPK010000262.1, read as the reverse complement.
GCCCCGTAGCCGGTCATTGGATTCACTGCTAAGTCTTTCAGGAACCGCCCGTGGCAATTCGTCACGGCCATCTGCCAACGCTGACGAACGTTCGTCAGCGCCACGACGACGACCACTAAAGGCCTGCGTCGGCGGCTGTGGACCATGAATACCGATTTGCGCACGGCCGCCATTTCCACGTCGGCCCAATTGCGGCGTCGCAGACGACGACAGAGCACTCGGCATCTGGCCGCTGGTACCTTGGCCGCGTGAGCCACGGACCATCTTTCGCCCACGCTGCATCTGTTCGAGCGATTTCTTCCAATCATTCGCCGATAACCCCAATCCCGAATCCGGCGACCGTTCATTTGACATCCCGTCACCGCCTGGACACTGCGATGCCAGCGCCTCGAGTTTCTTCGCAGCGGTATCCGCCGACTGTTGCGCCTGCTGCCCCTGTCCAGCGCGACAGGCCTGCGAACTCGCTTGTTGATCCTGTGTCACCTGTTGCTCTTCAATTGCCTGTGCCAACTGTTTGGCATCTCCGGCAGTCTTGGGAAATCGTTCCTGAGCTTGCTGGGCAGCGGCTTGCAAAGCCTCGCGGGCTTCCTGCAATTGTTGCTCCAATAACTCTTGTTCGTGAGCTAATCGATCCGCGCGGCGTTGGTCCATTTCCGTCAGCGGAGGATCGCTTGGCGAACCAGGAGGTTGAGCGGCGGGCAGCCCCGGCGTCACGGGTGGTCGCAGCGACGGATTTGGCGGCGAGAGCGGCGCCGGTGCCGCAGCGGAGCGTAACGCCTGCATACGCTCCGCCAAATCCCGCTGCTCTTCCATTACCTCTTGAATCTGTGCCGCCTCCTGCAACATGGTGTCTGCCAATTGCAAATCGGTAGCGTCCTGCTGCATCTGATCAAGCTGTTGTTGTCGCGTTTCATTCAACAACTGTTCTTGCGATTTCATTTGCTCGGTAGCTTGACTCAGTCGTTCCTGTTGCCCTGCCGTCGGCGCTTCGCTGGAACTGACTTCCTGCAGCGCATCGCTCGCCGCACGAGCGGCCTGCGACTGTTTCTGTAACTCGTCTTGCAATTCCTGCAGCTCTTCACGATAGGCCGTTTCGCTTTCGTAGAGTTGAGGCGCATCCAGCCGCTCGGCAACCTGCTCCTGCAGTGACGACGTCGCTTGCTGTAACTTGTCGAGCACTTGCTGCGCCGACTCGATCTCGCGACGTTGCTCTTCATCGAGTCCTTCGCCAGGTGACGACGACATAGATTCCGTAAGCGCTTCGATCGCCTGCTGGCGTTGCTCCTCAAGTTCCTGCAAACGGCTCTCCAGTTCGGTCAACTCCTGCGTCATTTCCTCCATGCCATAGCTGGCACGCAAGAAGCCTTCGTACTCCTCTTTTGAGATTACGTGCACGACATGCGTCGCGCTATCTGCGGATTGCGAGCCGCGCGGCGCGTTGTCAGCCGCCGACGCAAACACTCGCACTTCGTCACCTGCCTTCGCCCCCAGATCCGCCAGATCCAGTTCACGACTAGCACGAGCGCGGCGACGATCGACCACTTGACTGGCAAGTTGCTCGCGATCGGCAGGGCCGCGATTGTGTGAAACGTCGAGTTCCAAGTTGCGGACTTCGATGTCGTCCTCCGCCTCGACAGATAGGGGCAGCTTCCAATCTTCCACGGCAAATACCGTTGGCTCCAAATTGGTAATCGCCACGCGCGGCGGTCGGTCATCGACGGCCGCGAGCTGCAGCGCTAGACGCTCACTGCCGGCTAACCCATTCGCCCCCTGCAGCGTTAACGTGGCGGCGCCCATGTTCTTCAATTCAAAGGCACCAGTCGCCTTGCTCGAGTCAGCCGGATCTGGTGTCAGTCGAACTTTTTCTTGCTGGCCGTTCTGCCAATTGATAACGACGTCCACGCCACTCAACGGCATGTTGCTGCTAACTTCCAATTCGATCCGCGTGCCTTCGATCGCCTGAATAGGGCGATTGTCCAGCGGATGCTGTCTCGGCGTCCAATCGGTGTATTCCGGGAACGAATACTTAACCCAACCGTCACTGAACCTCGGTGACTGGATTACGTCATAGCGGTACCAGTCGCTTCGTCCACGCGGCGTGTCGACAAAAAAGAACTGACCGTCCTCGACTTGATCCAAATGCACTTCGAAACCATCAGCAGCGCTCACCATAGGCACGCGGCGCTGTTGTGCCACGTCGCGTTTGTCAGCGGCAAACACAATGTCCGCGCGATCGGGTGCCGCTCGCCCAGTCACGTCGGTATGAATCGTGGCAGGCGAGCCAAAATACAACGGGTCAGGATTCACGCCCACGTTGAAACGCAACGACGTGTATGGCGGATGGCCACCCTGCGGATCCAGCAACCGCGGCAAGCCACGATAGAAGACGCGTGGCTCAATCAAGAAAACAACCGACATGACGATCAGCGCAACAATCATTCCCCAAGCTGCGATGCGCAACGGTCGCGCGGCAATCGCCTGTTTGAGTTCGATTCGCGTCGCTGCTGCGTCGGCACGTTCGATGGTCGCGTTTACTAGCCCACGACTGACCGACGTCCGGGGTTCCGCCTGCAAGTCAACCGCATTTATCAGCGAGTTGTCTGTCAAGCCAAGTTGCCGCTCAAGTGACCGTGCGATCCGACGCGGTTCAAAACTCCCGGCGCGGATCACACGCCACAGGCCGACCAGACCGGCACTGGCGATTCCAATCATTACGGCGTCGCAAAGTATTAACAATGGAGTGGGCAACGCCCAAATCGCATCGACGGTCACGCTTGCCAGTAGCCCAATCACGCCCGCCGCGATCAACAGGCAGAAAACTCGAGCCAAGCCGAGCGCCAGCATTCTGCGACTTGCCGCCTGCAGCATCAGATGAAGGTGCGGGTATGTCATCATTCTGCTCCTACCAGAGGCCCACGGCGCGACGCAACAACCACTCGGCTCCCATCCAACTTAGCAGCACCGTCAGCCAAGTCCAGCGGTCCCACAGTGGTTCCGGCACTGGCGGAATTGTTCGAATTTGCCGCTGCCGCTGCATTTGATCGAGCAACGACTCGGGCTGGTCCGGGTCCAACATTTTACCGCCGGTGCTTTCGGCCAACGACTTCAAATAAGTCGGCCGTGCGGAAGTCTCGAGACGCTCTAGGTTAATATCGTAGACATTGAATCGCTTGGCCTGTTGAGCGGGAATCAAACCGGGTGTCAGGGCCTCGATCTGATGTACACCACTTTCCTGTGGCGCGACGGTAGCGCGATAGCGCGGCATGCGACCGGGCAACGGTTGGAGAGCTAACTCGGTTTCCTGGCCATCGGGAGCGAGCCACTTCATGCGCGGCGTCTCCTTGATAGGTTGTTTCAAGGAAAGTTCCACAGTCAGCTCGTCTCCCAATCGCATCGACTGTCGGCTCAGTTTTAGCGACGCTTGTTCGCCCGGCTGAAACTCGCCACCCTGCACCAACCAACGTACCAGGTTGGACCAAAACGTATCATAGAAGGACACAACTGTGTCACTACTGGGCGGCAACAAACTCCACTGCCAACTGCCCTGCCCCAGTATCGCGGCAACTTGCCCGCTGCCGACGCGCATCGACACCAATAGCGGCAGTCCGCTCGCCCCGCCGTCTTCCGCCACGACCTCGGCATACACAATCGTAGCTGGTTTGACGCCGACAACGTTCTGTCGCGAAGTTAGCTTAGGCAGCTCGCCAAATACATCTTGTGGCGCAGCGCCAAGTTTTTCTGCCGCGAACCACGAGCCACTCAGCGCTCCGGGAATCAATCGTACGTCCAGATTCTCAACCTGCCCCGACTCCCACTCAACCGGCTCAATTTGCTCGAGCGCTCGCATGACGGAGCGACCGGCCGGCGATTGATCGTCATACGGTTGCTCGCGCGCGAACACGACATGCCCGCCCTGATCGACGACATAGTTTCGCAGCTGCTGAGCCGCCTCGTGATCCAGGAGATTCTCAATCGACTTACCGAGAATGACCAGATCATACTCCCCCCACTGTTCAGGCGAAGCTGGCAATTCTGCCGTTTGACCGTCGCTTCGAGATACAATTGCTTCACGCTGGTCTTCGGCGACCTGAGTCAACTGAGTGAGTTCGACGCGTTCATCCTTTCGCAACGATTGCGCCAGAAACTTGGTATCCCAGTAGGGTTGACCTTCCAAAAGCAGCACTCGCATGCGACGTTCGTCAACTTGACAGAAGACGGCTTGCCGGTTGTTCTGTGTTTCGTGTTCCTCAGGCAGAGCATCCGCGACAACTTCATATTCGTACTGCCCACGGGCTTCGCGCTGCACATCGAATCGCACTTCTACCACGTCGCGGCCATTGAATTCGACGACTTGCGATTGTTCTTCGCCGCTACCCCGCAGGCGTACCGTTGTACGTGACGTTCCCATACCGACTTGGCGAACCTTGACAAGAATCGCGCCGGGCTCGCCGGGCAACATGGATTCTTGCATTGGCACGGCGATCACGGCGATGTCATGTTGATTGGTCGCACCACCTAAGGGCACGGTGTACACGGGGACTCGCCGCGCACGTGCTATCGAAGCAATCGCATTGATCTCCAGTTCCTCAGAATCATGACCATCACTCAACAAGAGGATGGCCCCGTCACGTTGCATCGCCTGTTGCTGAATCGCCTCGCGCGCGCAACGCCCAATGTAGGATAGGAGGCCGGCGGATGCTGGCACCGTCCGCTGCTGCAAACTGTTCGAAGCCAGCGGAAACAACTCCTCTGCAAAGCCGTACGTCTCGACGTAGCCGTTGCTGGCAATGCGTGCAAGGGCGGGACTACGCAGCCAGTGATCGCGTGCATACTGCCACCTCGGCAACTGGCGGCAATCATCGGTCTCCATCGATTCCGACAGATCCAACAAGACAGTGACCGACATCGGCTGATCATCCAGGTCTCCATCGGGCAGATCACTCGGCCCCAGCAAGATCAGTCCCAGCGCTGCCAGGGCAATCAGACGCATCGACAGCAGCGACACACTCGCCGCGACATGGCGATTCCATCGCGTCTGCCCCGGTTGTGCCGCATAACCCGTCCCATGTCCGGCAAGCTGTCGCCAACAACTCCAGACAGCCAAGCTGGCCAATGGCACAAGTAGAAACGCAATCTGCGCCGGCGTCATTAACGGCTGCCAAACGAAAGTGGCGAGCGCCCCGCAAGGATGCAACATCGCTACTTCCTCCACCAGCCAAGCAGTCCCATTTCGACGCCGGCCAAGCACAATGCTGCGGCGA
>JAGQPK010000261.1 GCA_020426755.1 Planctomycetales bacterium | reverse complement strand
TGACTTCCATCGATTCAAAACGAGGGCTCTGATGAACAAAGTCCATGCCATAGTCTTGCGCGAGTGCCAGCCGTGCCAGACGCTTGCCGACTTCCAATTTGTTCCGCGGATGGATGTCGGAGCCTTCACCAATGTCGATGATGACTGCTTGTCCCGTGTGGTGTAGTGCGTCGAGCGTCATGGTTTGCGCTTCGCGCAGTTCTGCCCATGCGCTATCGCCGGGCTCAGGACGTTCGGCTTGGAAATCTGCCAGTTGGACCCAGTAGAAAGAGAAGTCGCCTTGCTTCCAGGCATCGCGCCAATTGCGAATCATCAACGGGAACATATCGCGATACTGGTATGCGCGTCCCGCGTTCGTTTCGCCTTGGTACCAAATGACACCACGGATCGCGAACGGAACAAGCGGAGCGACTCGACCGTTGAAGAGATTCGCGGGGCGATGTTGCTGGACCATCTGCGTGTTGGGGCGATTGGGCGGATTCGGAATGGGTTGACCGGCTTTCTTCGCCGCAATCTCGGCGTCTTGCCACTTTAGCAATGCTGCTTCGTATTCATCATACGAATCCTTCATTTCGGGCTTCGCTTCTGTCTCCTCCCATTTCTTGAGCAACGGTCCGTACATTTCCGGGTTAGCTGCCATGCGATCGCGTTCGATCCACGATTCGCAGGCCGAGCCGCCCCAGGAGTTGTCGATCAAGCCGATCGGCACATCGAGCACTTCTTGAAGCTGTTTGCCAAAGAAGTAACCGACTGCGGAAAAATCATTCACGGTGCCTGGCGAACAGACGTCCCACGCACCAACGAAGTCAGCGAGTGGCTTTTGCACGCCGGCATTGTCATTGGTGATAAATCGAATCTGCGCGTTCTTGGCGGTGGCACGTGTCAGGTCCGCGTTCCACGATTGCGAAACGGGCCATTGCATGTTCGATTGACCAGAGCAGATCCAGACTTCACCAACTAGTACATCGCGCAAGGTGATCTCATTCGAGCCTTTGACTGTCAGCGTCAAACCATCGCGGTTAACGGCGAGCGGTTTCAGTGTGACGCTCCATTTGCCTTCACCGTCAGCTTGCGTCGTTTGAGTTTGGTCTCCGATCGATACCGTAACGCTCTCACCCGCGTCGGCCCAGCCCCAGACCGGCAGGTCGCGATCGCGTTGCAGCACCATATGGTCCGAGAAGACCGACGGCAAAGCGACTGCCGCCATACTGGCAGCGGCCGATAGGCCAATCGTCGGCAGTGAACAGAGGAACATGAGCCAATAGCGATACCATGATTTCTGCATGACGTGGAAATCCCTTGCATTTACAAGCGGGGAGAAATGGCGAAGCGCTCAATGGCCCGTTCCTCTTTTGGATGCGGAGCGGGCCGGCAGGACGAGCGGCCATTATAGCAGGGACGAGTTGCTAGATCCTAGTTTCTAGCGGCCAGCTCTTAGTGGCTAGTTTTCCAGCCAGTCCGAGTCATCATCGGTGCCGAACACACCATCGAGCGCCGCGGCCGCCAGAGCGTGTTGGCTGTCGATCGAATCAGCGGGCCGATTGACGAAGGTGGCATCGACGGCCGCCGGTGTTGCTGCCGCGACATAGCCTCCAGCTTGGAAGGCCGCCACCAAATCGCGCGTCGTAAACTCGCCGTCGCAATCCCAATCGCCTTCCGCCCAACCGGCGCTGCCCGCCACTCCGTTTTCGTACTTGCCGGCCACGAAGACTTGTACGAAATCGGTCGAGTCGAAGATGCCATCGAGGTTCGCGTCGCCTGGTGTCGTGTGTAAGACGCCCGAGATGAGGTAGTTGGCGTCGCCCGAATTCACGAGGCCATCGCCCGACAGATCGTACGACAAATCTCCACTGCCGGAGTGAATTGCGACGCAGAGCAGATCGATGTCGGTCGCATTGACCAGCCCATCCGCGTTGAAGTCAGCGGTGGCGACATCGCCCGGCGCGCGGCCCGGAGTGGGCGTGGACGCCATCCAACTCGTGGCCGCTTGCCACTGACGATAATCGGCGTTGCCATCGACAATTGAAAGTGCCGCGCCGCCACCGTCGGTGCTTGGGTACCATGCGGCGTCGTAAGCGAATCGCAAGATGGCCGTATCAATCGGCGCGGCAAACTGCAACGCAATTTGCTCGCCACCATTGCTCAGCTTGCCTGCGTACTGGCCGGCGACTCGCGCCGCTCCACCGAATGTTGCTGCGAATGCTGCGGTATCTTCCGTAACCACAATGTACTCGCCAGCTGCCAATGATGTGTCAGTCGGGAAAGTGAAGTCAATACCGCCGCCGAGTCGGACGCCCGAAAGGTTCAACGGTTCGGTGCCGACATTTTGCAGTTCAATGAACTCCGGCGCCGCGGTCGCCGGTGAAGGATGATAAAAGAGTTCGGTAATGCGCAAGTTGCGCAACAGCTTCTCCGGCATGTTGTCGTCGACTTGCGTCAACGGCGCTGTGGCAGTCAACTGCATACCGAAGACGACGTCAGAACTGCCGGTGTCGCGCTGGTGAACTTCCACCGCAATGACGTTTTCTCCAACTTTCCAAGCCGAATTGGGCACCGAGTACGGTCCTTCAACTGAAGCCTGACCGACCGTACGGTTGGCGGTCGTCGACGAATTGACGGTGCCAGGGTCGATTCCGGTGCGCTGGATTTCGGTGCCGTTCACATACACGATGAAGCCGTCATCGACGATGGTCGAGAAGATCGTAGTGAGATCTTGCGGAAGTGCATCGAGTTGAATCGTCTTGCGGAAGTAGTACGTAATGTCGCCAATGTTGAAGCTGGTTCGCAGCGGTTGCGGCAGCGCGCCCCCTTCCTGACCTAATAGGCCTGGTCCAAAGAGCCAGCCAGCATCGTCGTAAGCATTCGTGCGCCACGCGGTTCCCAGATCTTGACCGGAGGCGTTGTACTTCCAATTGGTGTTCCAATCGAAGCTGAAGATCGTTTCGAAGTCGCCGGTCGTCGTGCCGCCGTTCGTGCCGCCGGGCGTCGGCAAATTGGTGAACGCCAAGTCGGCACTGCCGTCCGGTACTCGACCCTGCGAGAACTCGCTCGTCTGCGGATAGTAGAACATTTGGTCGATGAATGCACCGTCGGCATCGAACAGCCCTAGGTGTTCGTGCGTGGCGTTGAGCTGAAATGGCAAGTGGTTCTGTCCATCGTCCGGTCGGCCGTCGGCGGTCAGAACCAGGAAGCCTTTGCCCGGAATGAAGCTCAACGGAGCAAACACGGACATCTGCGGAATCGGGTAGGGTTCGTCGCTGATCGACGCTCCGCCCAGGTCCGCCGGATATGCACCGGCGTTATAAAGTTCGATGAAGTCGCTTTCCAAACGAATGCTGCCGTCGGCGTACCACTCGTTGATCTTCACGTCATGCATGTCGCCGACCGGTGCGGCCACGTTCGCTTGGCCCAAGGTCGGTGAGTTCAAGGCCCAGTGCAGATCTTGTCCGACGCGGCCGATCGAGTAGTCCGTCAACTGATGTCCGAACTCAACTGAATCCACCACCGAACCGCCGGGCGTTGACAGAAAGACACCGTCGCCTTGTCGATTGAGGCCAAAGTTAAGATGGAAGCCTGGCCCGGCCAGCGACGCATCCGCCGTTAATAACAGGTATTCTCCCGCACCCAGTGTTGTACCGGCCGGGAATGCGAAGGGACGCAGGTTGCTCGCGCTGTCACCGACACCATAGCCGCTGAGGTCGACGGTGCTCGTGCCATAGTTGTAGAGTTCGATCACATCAACAAACGCCCCGTCGACCGCGTAAGCACTCGCGTTATCGGCGAGCACCTCGTTAATCAATACAGTCGGTGCGTTGTTGGGATCAATCGTCCACGTGACGGCTGGCGAGTCGATCCATTCACCGACATGGTTCAGCCCTTGAATGTTGACGACGTGAGTCCCATTGGCCAAGTTCGTCAGTTGAATCGGCTGATCCATTGAGCGTGCAGCAGAGAGAGCGCCGCCGTCAACCGAGTAGCGATATTCGGTGTAACCCGGGCCGCCGAGGATCAACGTCGCGGCATTGGCACTCGTGATGGGATGCGGCACGCCACTGACGGTGACTCCGGCGGGAATCAGTGCGCCCATGTCACTGCCGTTCGGGCCAGCGCCGATCGCGCCGGAGCCGGGCAGCAAGTTGAAGTCGATTTCTGCGCCGCCAACATGTGCGTCACCGAATCGATTGCCGGTCCCGATGATCAAACCTTCGGCCTCGGCAGGCAGATATGAATCTGCCACGAAGATCTCCGTTGTGGGCAGCACTTGTCCGAACACCGGTTGCCCATCCGGAAAGATACTGCCTTGCACGATCACGCCACGACCTGGGCCGGAGGTCTGACCGGGCAGATCGAAGTACAACGGCTCGAATTGCGAATTGACCACCGTGTTGTTCAGGAAGTAGGTGTAAGCTGTTTCCTTGATCAGCTCGGCATGTTGAATATTGTCGAAGACGTTACGTACAACCCAGAAGGTTCCCGTCGACGAGGAGATCGTGTTCGAGTTGCCTGGGTCGACGTTGAATTCGTCTTTGATGAAGTTGTGGAAGACATTGCCTTCGATATAAATATCGCCGGTCATGTCGAGCGCGTCGTCGCCACCACCCAAGAACACGTTGTTCAAGATCTGAGCGTATTGTCCCGTATTACGCGGCGCGTCGAAGTCGATCGCGTCGTTATGGCCGGTCAGAGTGCCGAACGAGTTGCCATCGATGATCCAGTGACCGCCGGCCGGAATGCCACCGCCCCAAATGTGTTCGCTGCGGTTGTCGGTTGACGGCGCTTGGCCTGGAGCGAACAAGGTCGCGAATGTCGAATTGCGCACGATCAGCGATGAATCTTCTGAACGAATTCGTCGTCGATCCGTGTGATCGAACAGCGAGTTGGTGACGGTCAAGTTCGCGTTGGTCAGGCCAACCAAGCCGTCGTCCGTGATACCGTATTCCAGAATCACGTGGTCCAGCTTGTTGTCTTCCATCGTGTTGACGAATTGCAAGCCGTTCCATGATGTCGTACCTGGGCGACGAGTAAACCAGACGGGGGCTTCGTCGGTGCCCAATGCCTGAAGCTTGCCATTGACGGTCAGCTTGGCGTTGTTGTCGAAGTAGACCGTTGTGCCAGGCTCGATCGTCACGCTCGCACCAGCAGCAATCGACGCGCTGCCTTGGACTCGGTAGGGACCCTGGGCGGCGGTCCAAACGTTGTTGCCGGTGACGGTGCCCGACACGATCGTTTCGCTGCCGTCGTTGTAGTAGATATCGTAAGTCGTGGCGTGCAGCACTTCACCTTCGCCAGCGGTGTCACCGTAGGCTTCGATGGCCAAGCGATTAAGTCCCGGCAGCAGCGCGATCTGCCCGCTGCCCGCTTCCGTCGCCGTTAATTCCAAGTCGAAGCCGATGTCGGGACTGTCGACCGCGTTCTGATGGATCTCGACCGCAAACACGTTTGTGCCGTTGACCAGCGCCGATACGGGAATCGAGAAGGACTCGATGGAGTTCTCGTTGGTGCGATCGCGAATTGTATTGGCCAAGGTGCCGTTCGTTGCATTGGCGGCCAAATTGGATCGTACGACTTCGGTGCCGTTTAAGTAGACTGCCACCCCGTCGTCATAGAGTAATCGCAAATTGAGCGACGTGAACTGACTCTTATCCGTCACATTAAATGAGCTGCGGAAGTAAGTCGTGACGTACTTGTTGCTTCCGTTGGGCCCATAACCGACCTCAGTCGTTTCATCATCGTCGCCGTAGCCAAGTTGCGCGCGGCCCGAACTCCAGCTTGTGTCGTTGTAGTTGGCGGCACGCCAAGCGGTACCGAGATCGGAACCGTCGTCCAGGTATTTCCAGACTGAACTCAGTGGCACAAGCTGAATGCCCGAATTAACTCCTGGGTAGGCCCAGGTATCTTGCAGTACATTGAGCGTGGCGAGTTCACCATTGACGCGGATGGCGCGCGTGTCGGCCTGAGGATAGGTACCGAATACGCTGATGTCCTGGCTGGTCGCCACGGCCACCTCGCCTTGTGTGCCCAGGCCGGACGTTACCGTCAGTTCGGCATTGATGATGCTCTTTACGTAAGCCGCGCGATTGGCGATGAAGGTCTTGATGTCCTGAATGCGTGATGGGGTTGCAGCGCCACGTAGGGCGTTGTCGAGCGCTTCGTCGGCCGCGTCCGTCAGCAGCACGTTATCGATCAAGTCCAGGAACTGAGCAAAGTAGATTGGCCGAAATTCCGGATGGCTGATCATGCGATTCAGCGCCGGCACGTTGTTCGGCTCGAAGATGTTCCGCGTTACACTGTTGAACAACGAATCCTGATCGTACGGCACCATCTTGAAACGCGTGTCGATCAAGCCGCGATACATCGCATAGTCGTCGCCCGCCGTGTCGCCGGTGTACAAGCCGTTCTCTTGATTGTCGAGCAACTGGTTCATCGCGAACGCTCGGAACCATTGTTCGACATCGATGACTTGACGCACCGCGTCCGGAAAGTCGGCGTCGCTGGTTTGATTCAGCGCGCGCGTCAGTTCGATGACATCCGACCAATCTGCTTCGCTGGCGTTTGTTTTCTTGTCATAGCTAACATACGGCAAAGGATTCTCGCCGTTGTAAACGAGTCCCGCGCCTTGTCCGCCGGGTGGCGATTCGTTAGGACGGTAGCCACGATACAAGTTGCCGTTGGGATCCGTGGGAAAGTGATTCTCGGCGAAACCACTGTCTGTTACTTCGGCGTCGGCATACACACCGCCGTTCTTGCGATCGATGCCGTTGCCGAGCAGCCGCACGGCTTTGTTGTCGACGACCGGCAAACCAGCCAAGCGGAACATCGCGCTGCCGGTCAATTGGTTGTCCGGATTATTCTCGTTGATGTTCAGCGACGAACGGCCTTGCCAGGGATTGTCGGCCGGGATATTGATGCGATTGTTGGGAATCGTATCGGTGCGGCTACCGCTGCCGCGGAAACGAACGCCGGCCGTGTAACGCACCGCCGTGTCG
>JAGQPK010000260.1 GCA_020426755.1 Planctomycetales bacterium | reverse complement strand
AAAACTTCCGAGGGTGTAACACTCACTGCGAATTGATCTGCGAACGACCGAAAGTGGTTCCATCCCCCTCCCCCCTCCCGGTATCAATTTCACGAAGTGGATGCCATCGACGGGAGGGGGAACAATGCGCGGAAACTGTGACCAGCGCAGTTCCCGCATCGAAGCTAGCGATTCATGGCGGACGTGATTATGCGGCATGAAATCTCTGCATGGTGCCATCGCTTGCACCGCTGGCAAACGGCATAAACAGCAACGTCGTTGCCACGCGGCCGAGCGTTTGGGAGAAGCGTCGGGATTCTTGTCAAAGGATGACGTGTCGCTTCGATTTGTCGTTTCATCGTCTTCGTTACGTCGGTTCGGCGCCCCACGCGCCGACGCATCCCTAATGAGAACTTTGCAGTGCTACCGAAACACGCCCCCTCCCTTACTGCTCAGCGTGATCCCGCCGAAGGCTTCCAGGCTAACCGTCCTCGACGATCAAGCTTGGCGTTCAAGATTGCCGTCGGATTCGGCGTGATTGGTGCGCTCGTTGTTGTCTGCTCATTGTCTGGCTACCTGGGAGTCCGCGTGCTGGGTAAGGATCTGCGATTCTTGAGCGGACCGGCCTGGGCGACATCTCGGAGTGTCAATCACGCGTCAGCAGCGATTCATAATCAGTTGAGTGGCGTCGAGGCGATACTGAGTGGCGTCGAGATCGCGCACAACACGCAACTTGTTACCGACTGCGAAACTCAAACCGCGCAGGAGCTGACACAGCTCGAGGCAGTAGAACTTGCCGATACCAACACGCTGGCACGCATGCGCGACCAATATAGTCAGTTTCGCAACGCGCTTCACGATGTGCTTGCCGCGCATCGCGAGTTTCAGAACGGACTGGCGGGGTTTGAAGCTCATTCCGCGAAGTTCGCGCAACTCACCGAAGCGATGGACGCGATCGGCGACGGCCGAATGGAGGAGATCGAGTTTACGCCTGATCGGGCGTTATCGTGGAACGGCGGCCTGCGTGACCGCTGGTTGTCAGCGGACGGTGGCATGGAAGCAAACATTGGCTACATCAAGCAGCACTATCAATTCAAGCGCTTGATGACGGGGGCTCCGTTCGATGACTGTATGCGAAAGCTCGAAGAAGCGATTACACTGCAAGAAGAATCGATGGAGCAGATGTTCTCCACGCCCACTTTTACGGCGCCAGTTCCTGCAGATATTGCCAACGACGAATTCAGTGGCCAGACTTACGCCGATGCCTATCGAACTCAGTTTGATGGCCATTGCCAGCGATTGAGGTCATTGATTAGCCTTCATCGCAACCTAACACTCGCGCGACAAGAATATCTGACTGAAGCCCATGCCGTGTTGGATGCACTCAACTCGTTGGCGGCAGATTGTAACGCACGTGTCGATGAGCTTGCGACCACGATTCCAGTTCATGAAGCGCGCGTGACATGGCTGATCACAGGCATCGCAGTGGTCTCGATCATTTTCTCCATTGTCGCGGGGGTCCTGTTCACACGCAACATTAGCCGTCCAGTTAAGACGATCACTCAACGTTTGCGACACATGGTCGACGATGCCGACCTGTCGACGCGCTTTGAGACCACGACGAACGATGAACTCAGTGACATGGCAGACGCCATCAATGGCTTTGTGGCTTCTGTGTCGGGGATCACACAACAGGCTGCTGCCAGCTCACGCACACTTCACGAAGCAGCGGCGTGGCTTTCACATTCCGGCGCGTCCATGACGGAGAACTCAGAAATGATCTCCAACGCGCTCGGTGAAATGACAAGTTCGATTCACGATATCACTCGCACCGCAACGCAAAGCGCCAGTATCGCTCGCGACGCGGCGAATGCCGCGCATCGGGGCAGTGGACAGATCAGCGAACTCGGTGGCTTGATGGCCAACATCGGGCAAGTGGTTGCCATGATTCAAACGATTGCAGCACAAACGAATCTACTGGCGCTAAACGCGACCATTGAAGCGGCTCGCGCCGGTGAAGCGGGCAAAGGCTTTGGTGTTGTGGCGACGGAAGTGAAACAACTGGCCAGCCAAACGAGCAATGCCACGGAGGCGATCAGCGAACGGATCCATCAGATCCAGCATGCAACTGATGCGCTCATGGAATCGATGGTCGAGATCAATCGTGTGGTCGATCATGTCGACGAAATGTCACAAACGATCGCAGCTGCCGTCGAGCAACAGAATAGCGTGAGTCGACAGATTTCCACGCAGGTCAACGACAATGCTCGTATGGCTTCCGAGTTGACGCAGGGCCTTACCGCACCTGTACGAGCGGCGGACAAGATTGTGGAAAGCATCGCGCAGATCGATCGCACGATTGGCCACGTCTCGGCGTAGCCATCCTTCTTGCCCACGAGCGCTCCTGAGATGAAACGTGTCCATCTGGGCGTGCGTGCAGTAGCGATTTCGCTCGACCAGGGCCGTTCGAGGGCCGGCTCGCTATTACGATAGAGCGCGCGGCGCTGCGAGGTGGCTTAGTCGTCCTGGTGGCGAATTCCCTGCCGCTTATGCTGTGATCAGTTGACGGCCGCACGGCCGCTACACTTGACGCCCTGTACCCGCGACAACTATCGTAGATTCTCCCCCCGCAAGCTTTCTGCCGGCTGCTCTGGACTGACTTTCCGTGGAGTCGACCGGCACCGCCGTTTGAGACGTTTCGATGCATGATCACTTTTTGACTTGGCTATTTCCCAGACTCGCGTCCCAAGGCCGATGTCCGCGACTCCGCAATCGATTCCTCCTCGTCTTGGCCGTGTTTGCCGGTGTGACGTCCGCACTGTACGCCCAGGGACCACCTGCTGCCGTGCCGGTCGAGGTTGCACGCGTGATACGCGATGACGTGTCGAGCTCGGGGGACTATGTGGCGACGGTCGTGCCCACTCGTCGCACAATCGTCGGTACCGCGGTTGACGGGCGAGTCGAATCGTTTTTGCTCGATCCCGATCTGAAAGTTCCGGATGCGAACCTCAAGGTAACGCGCGTAGTAAAAAATCAGATACTCGCCCAGCTCAAAACCGACACCGTGGAAAGTGAGCTGGAGGCGGCTCGCGCCGAATTGGCGCTCCGCCGCGCCGAGCTCGAAGAGTTGGAAAACGGCTCGCGTCCCGAAGAGATCGCGACGGCCAAGGCACAACTCGAACGTTGGCAAGCCAGCCGCGATTACACGAAATCCCGCTTGCGTCGTCTGCAGACACTCTTTGATAGCAACAGCAGTGTCTCCCTGGATAAGCTCGAAGAAACTCGCTCCGAAGCGACACAGGCCGAACAGGCATTCCACGAAGCCCAATCGCAATACGATCTAGCGGTGTCTGGTCCACGCGCTGAAGTCATTGCACAAGCCAAGGCCCGCGTGACTGCGCAAGAACACACGGTGGAACGAATGGAAGGCATCGTGCGCAAGTACTCGGTGCGTTCGCCTTTTGATGGCTATGTTGTGGCGGAATACACCGAGGTCGGCGCGTGGGTGAAAAGTGGCGATCCCGTCGCGGAAGTCGTGCAGCTGCGGCCAATCGAGGTCGAAGCAAACGTGCCGGAGAAATATATTCCCGACATCCGAGTCCAGGATGCTGCCAAGATCACTCTTAACGCAATGCCGGGCCGAGAGTTCCAGGGGACGGTGGAACGCATCATCCCGCAGGCCGATGTGCGCTCGCGCACGTTTCCGATTCGTGTTCGCATGCCCGATTCACTCGATCCGGAGAAAGAACGGATTTTTGCCGGGATGCTGGGCCATGTGTCGCTGACAACCGAGGATTCAGAGAATGCGTTGCTAGTACCCAAGGACGCACTCGTGCTGGGCGGGCAGCAGCCGCGCGTGATGGTCGTTCAAGCTGACTCGCAGGATGGCGCCGCCGTGCCAACCGGCAACGATAGTAGTCAAGAATCAGCGACAGGCGTTGTTCACGCAGTCGGCGTGACGCTGGGTGTCACGCGCGGCAGTCTAATTCAGATACGTGGCGAGATTAACCCGGGCGATCGCGTGGTAACTCGTGGTAACGAGCGGCTACGCGAAGGGCAGTTGGTCACGTGGAAAGAACCGAGCAGCAAGTAAATGCATCTCATACACGCCATCGTGCACAACCCGGTGAAGGTCGCAGTCGGCGTATTGCTGATGGCGTTGTTCGGTATCGTCGCCATGTTGACGATGCCAATGCAGCTTACACCAGAAGTGCAGACACCGACGATTTCCATTCGCACGGTGTGGCGCGGCGCCAGTCCCCAGGAAATCGAACGCGAAATCATTCAACCGCAAGAGGAACAGCTCAAGGGTGTCGAGAACGCGCGGAAGCTCACGAGCCAGTGTCGCGATTCCGAAGGCACGGTTGAAATCGAGTTTGCCGTCGGCACCAACATCGAAGCGGCGTTGGTGCGGGTCAATCGTCGACTGCAACAAGTGCGCGAGTATCCGGAGGATGCCGACGAGCCTGTGCTCAGCACTTCATCACCCGGTAGTCGCGCCATCGCTTGGTTCATTCTCAGCGTACGACCACCATCGGTCGAACAATTGCGCGAGTATCAGCAGACGTATCCGCAGCACAAGCAGATTTTCGACTCGCTGCTGCAGGCGGATTCAGCGGGACTTGTCTTGCGAAGGCTACGGCAGGCAGCGGAGGAATTTCCTGAACTTGCGCCACTACTGCCAACCGATGTTGACGTTCCTAAGTGGCGTCGCTTCGCAGAGGACGTCATCGAGGCTCGCTTTGAACGTGTCTCGGGTGTATCCGATGCAAACGTGATGGGGGGGCGGGAAGAAGAGCTTCAAGTGCTGATTGATCCACAGCGGCTCAGCGCTCGTCAGATTACTGTCAACGATTTGCGACTCGCCCTGCAACGTCAGAACGCTGATACTTCGGGCGGCGATTTCTGGGAGGGCAAACGCCGCTATGTCGTGCGCACTCTCGGACAGTTCCGCTCGCTTGATGACGTCGCAAACGAAATCATCGCCGTTCGCGACGGCGCACCCGTTTACGTTAGCGATGTGGCAGAAGTGCGGATGGGCCACAAAAAGCCGGATGGCATTGTGCGGCGGTACGGTGATTCAACAATCGCCATCAGCGCGGAACGTGAAACGGGCGCTAACGTTCTGGAAGTGATGAAAGGACTGCGCGAAGCCGTCGTGCAGCTAAACGATGGACCGCTCAAACGAAATGGACTAATCATCTCGCAGGTCTACGACGAGACGGAATATATCTACTCCGCGATCGGACTCGTGGGCGAAAACATCGTCGTGGGCGGCCTGCTCACCATCGCCGTGCTGCTCCTGTTTCTGCGCAGCGGACGCTCGACACTCGTCATCGCCCTCGCCATTCCTAGCAGCATTGTCGGCACGTTCCTGATGCTATCGGTGTTAGGACGGTCATTGAACGTGATTAGCTTGGCGGGACTGGCCTTCGCTGTCGGGATGCTGGTCGACAATGCCGTCGTGGTGCTCGAGAATATCTATCGTCACTGTCAAGAAGGCGAAGCGCCTTTTCAAGCGGCCATCAAAGCGACGCAAGAGGTCTGGGGTGCCGTTGTTGCGTCGACTCTGACGACGCTTGCGGTATTTGTGCCGATCTTGTTCGTCCAGCAGGAGGCCGGTCAGCTATTCAGTGACATTGCGTTGGCGATTAGCTTTGCGGTCGGTCTCTCACTTATCATCTCCGTCACGGTGATTCCCACTGCGTCCGCGCGGCTGTTCGTCAACACGCAACAGGTCGCCAATGAAGTCTCTGCAAACCGTCCTGCTCGCTCCGGACTAATCGGAACGTTGCTCGATCGCACCTTTCGCTTTGGCAGTGGGTTCGTCGGATCAGTCGTGGGGATTAACCGTTGGATTCAACATTCAACGTGGCGTCGGCTCGGCGTCGTGCTGTCGATTGTTGTATTGGCCGTCGGTGGGACGACGCTGTTATGGCCCGACATGGAGTACCTGCCAACCGGCAATCGTAATCTAGCGTTTGGAATCATCCTGCCGCCGCCCGGATACAACTTGGATCAGTTGATGGAACTTGGCGAGGTAGTCGATGACCATCTGCGGCCCTACTGGGATTACGATCCCGCCACCGTTGATGCCAGTAAGTTGAAGTATCCGCTGATCAAGGATTTCTTCTTCGTTGCTCGCGGTCGCCAGGTGTTCATGGGACTGCGAGCGGTCGAGGCCACCGAAGTTGCGAAGCTGGTGCCAGCGCTGCGAGAGGTTGGTGGCAAGTTGCCTGGTGCAATTGTCGTCGCGAGTCAATCGAGTTTGTTTGAACGTGGTCTCGGCGCGGGACGTGGCATTGAAGTCGAGATTACAGGTGAGGAGCTGCCCAAGCTTGTGCAACTCGGCGGGCAAGTCATGCGGAGCGTGATGGAGTTGATTCCCACGGCTCAAGCGCGACCTGAGCCCAGCCTCGATTTGTCGAGCCCCGAAATCCACATCATCCCCAAACAATTGCAAACAGCCGAGCTGGGTGTCAGCAACCAGCAACTGGGTTACGTCGTTGACGCCTTGGTCGATGGAGCGTATGCGACCGACTATTTCCTGGGTGGTGACAAAGTCGACCTAACCATTATGGGACACCGCGCGACGCTCGATAATGGCGAAGAAAGCTTCCGCGCGTTGACGCAAGACCTGGACGCACTCCCAGTGGCAACCCCCAGCGGGCAATTAGTCACGCTCTCGGATTTGGCCGAGATCAAATTGGCGAGCGGTCCAGAGCAGATCAATCATCGTGAACGTCGCCGCGCGATTACGATCACGGTTTCTCCCCCCGATACAATGGCGCTTGAGGAAGCGATTGCGATCATTCGACAAGACATCATTCAGCCGCTGCAGGACAGCGGCCAGATTGGTGGCGAGTATCAAATTACGCTCAGTGGTACGGCCGACAAGCTGACGGAGACGTGGAAGGCGTTGCGCTGGAATCTGGTGCTCGCAGTGTTGATCACTTATCTGCTGATGGCCGCGCTATTTGAATCGTGGTTGTATCCATTCGTGATCATA
>JAGQPK010000025.1 GCA_020426755.1 Planctomycetales bacterium | reverse complement strand
TCAGTACTGACGCCAACTTTCATTCGTCTTTAGCATCTCCTCAGCTGCTTAGCGGCAGCCCTGGCGATGACGACTGCGGTCGGCGGACCTTCAGAATCCCTGATAGCCGGCACGCATGCGCAACTCGAACCGACGCTATCAGCCTATCATCTATTCTCGCGAGCCCAACTCCGATGATGTCCATGGACGCCCTATCCAAGTAGCTCGTTGGCCGTGATCGCTGAACGATCCATCGTCCTTTTTTTGCATGCCCAGTCCCGGCGTTCAGTTTGCCATGCTTGCGATTTTGCGCCGGGCCGGGATAATCGATTGCGACCCTGCGGAACCGGGTTGTCCTCACGAACAAATGACCGTGACTTGTCTTGGTCATCGACAGATTCCGTCGCCGCTTCGCTTTTCTCGCTACGCATCGGATGACGCAATGCTTCGGCTAACAGGATCCTCTCACTCGAGTTTGCACAAGCCAGCGATAGAAGGATTACTGAAAGCCGTCGGTCTCGACGTGGTTTACCACCGGGCGGAAGGTGATCAGCTCTACTACTATGATGAACTGGGATGCGAACGGGTTGTGCTAGATTTCGTCGGTGGGTATGGGACGCTCATGTTGGGGCACAATCATCCCGATCTGATCGATGAAGCGCGTCGTTTCTATGACAATTCCATACCGAATCACACACAAGGATCGCTGCGTAGCGGCGCAATGAATCTGGCTCGCGTCCTCAGCGAACGTTTGGGGAGGGACTATTGTTGCGTCTTTGCGAACTCAGGTTGTGAAGCGGTGGAAGCTGCTTTAAAGCACGCATCATTGGAAACGGGGGCGAATACGTGGATCACCTTGGAACGCGGTTTCCATGGCAAGACGAAGGGTGCGCTCGAAGTTACGGCGAACGCCGAGTTTCGTGAACCGTTCGGCATTGACGCTCGTCGTGTCGTGCGCATCGCGGCGGGGGACACTGCACAGCTTCGTCGCGCATTTTCTCAACATTCGGCGATCGCAGGGTTTCTGTTTGAACCGATCCAGGGCGAAGGCGGAATTCGACCGGTCGACAGTCAGTTCCTCCACATCGCCGAGGAGCTCTGCGCTGAGCGAAACATTCCGTTCATCGCCGATGAGTGCCAAACTGGGATGGGGCGGACGGGTACATTTCTGGCCTGCGAACGAATCGGTTTGCGGCCGAACTACATCTTGCTATCTAAGGCGCTAGGGGGCGGCGTCGCAAAGATCTCAGCGGTGCTCATTGAGCAGAATCGTTATCGATCGGAATTCGAACTTTCACATAGTAGCACTTTCGCCGACGACGAGTTTTCCTGCCGGATCGCGCACAGAACGCTCCAATTGATCGACTCGGCTGCACTGGCTAGAGTCGATCACATTGGCAGTATCTTGTTAGATCGTCTCGCGGACTTGCATCAGCGCTATCCGCAACTTATTGCCGACGTACGGGGCGTAGGTTTGCTTGTCGGAATTGAATTGAATCGCGATGGGCCTGGCGCCGGACTGTTATGGCGTCACCTTCGCGAACGCAAGCTGTTAGGTCCGCTCCTTGCAGCATTCTTGTTTCATCGCCATGGCATTCGTGTAGCGCCGACACTCGGTGACAGTCTGACGATTCGCCTGCAGCCGTCGCTGCTTGTCAGTGAAAGTCACGTAGAACACTTGCTCTGCGCTATTGACGACATGTGCGCACAACTTTCGCAACATGGGGTCGCCTTCCTTTCGAGCTGCCTGCCAAACACCGAGACAAAAGCGCGTGCACTGAGTGTCCCGCGTCGTCAGGAGCCGTTGTATTTCTTTCGCAACTCGACTTACAATCGTGACCGCGGCAACGAACCGGACGCATGTCCGCGCAAGGTCGCTTGGATCTTTCACTTGCCCGCTCCGTCACATTTAAACTATCTGGATCCGCACTTCGTTGCACTAAGTAAAGGCGATAAGGAATCATTCGTTCGTTCGTGGGGACCATTTTGCGAACCGCTGGTAATGCCAACTGCGAAAATCCACTCACGGGGTAACGACTCAGTTGATCTCATCCCGATTCTCCTGCCGACGACATCTCGCTGGCTGGCGAAGAACGCTCGCATCGGCGCACCGAATATTGCCTCGCAACTTGTCCAACGAGCCATCGACGTCGCACAACAATTACACTGCGACGTCGTTACGCTGGGGCAATTCACATCGATCGTCTCGAAAGGTGGAAGTGAAGTTGATCACCGCAACATGCTCGTTACCTGCGGCAGCAACTACACTGCGGCGCTGATCGTTGAAGCTATCGGTCAGGCGCTTGCTGACCGCGGGCTCGATCCCCAGGACCTGGAAATCGCAGTCGTCGGAGCGGCCGGTGACATTGCCGGTACCTGCGCGCAGCTGCTCGGGCCGCAGTTCGGCAGCACCCTACTGGTTGGAAGTCGGCGACGCGATTCGGCCACTCGCTTAGGTGACGTATCGGCTGGCATTCCACGTTGTCGCCACACCACCAACATCCATCAGCTACGCACCGCTCGCGTCGTCGTTTGCGCGACGAACTGCGAGCCGTTCCTTGATTCTGCTTGGCTACACCCTGACGCAATCGTTTGCGACGCATCGGTGCCACCGGCTCTGAACTACGATGTTGCGCGCGAGATGCCAAACGTTACCGTGCTTCCCGGAGGAATTGTTACGCTACCTCACAGTCCCATTTTCGATATACCAGGATTCCCGCTGGCCGATGGCACGACGTTCGGCTGCATGGCGGAAGGCCTCTTGCTAGGACTAGAGAATGCTTCACGACACGGCACGGCCACGCGCTGGAGAGGCCGTTCCAACGCCCAGAACGCAATCGCAATCTCGGAAATCGCCGCACGCCATGGATTTGGACCGTCACGAGACTCTAGCGAGTCACTACGTTCATGGAGGAACGAATGACCACCTCGTATCCGTCAACCCGAGTCGACGGTCCTGCTGCGCGACACACCGCGGCGCGGCGGTGGGGAGGCAAAGCGGCCGTATTGCTTGAATTGCAGGAGGCAGGCTTCGCAGTTCCTGCATTTGAGGTTTCGCCCGCGTGTGTTGAGTCGGCGGTGCGCCGATTGAAAGCTCCGCTCGTCGTCCGTTCGTCAGCTTGTGCAGAGGACGGCACGCAGCTGTCGTTTGCCGGTCAGTTTCAAAGCTATCTCCATTTATTCTCAACCGATCAAGTTACACACGCGATCAAACGCTGCCACGATTCAGTGCATGATCCGGGTGTGACTGCGTACTGCCAACAACATGGCATAAGCTCTTCTGAGTTGACGATGCACGTGATCGTGCAAAGGATGATTGAGCCCGAGTTGGCAGGAGTCGCATTCACGGTTAACCCTGTCACGGGATGCGAAGAGATCGTGATTGAAGCCTGTGCAGGGCTGGCGGACGACTTGCTGGCGGGCAAAGTCGACTCGCTTCCAACCGACGATCCTCTCATGCAGAAATACCGCCCGGAAATCGAGCGCATTGCAAGACAGGTGCAGCTCCATTTTGGCACTCCGCAGGATATCGAATTCGCAGTCGAAGGCGGAACCGTATATCTCCTGCAGGCGAGACCCATCACTCGAATCGGGTTTGCGAATGTTCAGGAACAGTGGACAAACGCTGACTTTCGAGACGGTGGCGTCTCAAGTACGGTTTGTTCGCCTCTGATGTGGTCATTGTACGAGTACGTTTGGGATCGTTCGCTGAAGGATACGTTGAGAGAGCTCAAGCTATTCCGGGGTGAATTCGAGGCAAGCCGCTGCTTCTTCGGGCGACCTTACTGGAACCTCGCTGCCGTCAAGGAAAGTCTGGCCGTGCTGCCAGGGTATCGCGAACGCGACTTTGACGAAGACCTTAGCGTTCAGATCAATTACGACGGCTTCGGGCAGACCACTCCAATCACGCTACGCAACTTACTTCGCGCACTACCAACGGTGTTTGCGATCCCCAGGTTCTTGAAGCAGCAAATTCGAGCTACTGGAGAACTGCTGGCCGTTCCGCAGGAGGAAAGATGGCAGCAAGTCGATCCAAACGCGTGTCACAAAGCGGAGGCGTTCGCCCAACTGATTCAACATTCCTATCTGCCGGTCGAGTACACCTACTTCCGCACAATCTTTGCATCGTCTCTGGCCAAGATCGATTTTCTCGGTGCCTTTCCCGATGCGGACTATATCGGTTTGGTATCGGGGTTACCGCCGTTACGTCACATGGCGCCGATTCGCTTGGTTCAAGACAGCTCCGATCGGAGTGACGCTTTTTTCTCGTCGCTCATTGACCAGTATGGCTATCACTACTGCCGGGGCTTGGATGTCATCGAACCGCGATGGGATGAGGAACCCGCGTTTGTCAAAGGTATGCTCGACGCGATTCGCGCACGAACGGACACCGACGCAGTCCGCAATCCGCAGCAAGCGTATGAACTGACATTGCAAGCGACGCTACGGGACATTCCCCGCCGCAACCATCGTCGCTTCTTGACTAAACTCGCACGCCTAAGGCAGTTGTTGTGGCTGCGCGAGGAATTGCGCGACGTTTCGAGTTACGGCTATCATCGCTTGCGCCAATGCGCCCTCGCAATCGCGCGCCAACGCGGACTCGGCGATGGTGTCTTCTTTCAAACATTTCAAGATGTGATTCAAGACGATCGATCACGGATTGACGAGCGCCGACAGAACTACGTCAGTTACCGCAACTTTCAAGCACCAAACGAAATCGGTGGACGTTTCCGTTTCCAGAGTTCATGCAAGTCCGGTCAGCTTCATGGTATTGCAGCCAGTCCCGGAACAGTCACCGGTAAGGCCTTCGTATGTCGTAACGTCGAAGAAGCGGCCCAGATGCCAGACGGAAGCATTCTCGTCTGTCCGTTTACGGACCCCGGTTGGACGGCCGTGCTCGGTCGCGCGGCCGGCGTGATCACGGAGACGGGAGGTCTATTGTCGCACGCGGCGATTCTATGCCGCGAGTACGGAATCCCAGCCGTCCTGGGCATTCCACAAGCAACTCAGCGTATTGCCCATGCCTGTCAGTTGGATTTGAATGGCAACACCGGCCGCGCGGCCATCACGTCATAAAGGAGATTAGTGATGCTTCGATGTTTTCTCGTCACTGCGATCATTCTCAGCTCGCTTGCGAGCCCCACCCCCACGCGGGCACAAACGGATCCTTCGGAGACAGTTGAATTTGGTCAAGAACGCGAGGATTTGCGCAACTTGCGCGAGTCACTTGTTGAGGCGATCATCGCGGGCGACGTGGAAAAGCAAGTGACATATGCTCATCCAGAGATTATGACGACTTGGCAGAATAACGACACCGCAAACGGTCATGATGGCTTGCGGTCGTTTATGGAAGAGAATCTTAGTAAACAAAAGATCTTTCAAGGCTACACCGAGCGGCCTACTTCAGATGTCGTCTCACTCTACCGCGACGGCACCGTGGCAGTAGCGCAAGGCAGATCGGTACCGCACTACAAGTTTCTTGGCAAGGAATTCGATCTGGAGAACCGTTGGAGTGCTACGTTGCTCCAAGACGACGGAGCCTGGAAGATTGTCAGCTATCACGTTTCGGGAAATATCGCCGACAACCCACTACTCTCCGCTGCCAAATCATCGCTAATTTGGGTCGCGTTCATCGGCTTCGCCATCGGACTGATTGTGGGCGTGGTCGGGATGAAGATGACAAAGAAGATCGCCTGAAGCGAGAGCCATTCCGTGCGTCTGAAACACCGTTGGAGCCTGGGTCACAACTACCTAGCTGGGATTACAGCTGGCGACTGGTTGCGACTACTCCGCGCGAACCGCTTTGCAGTTTCGCCCGCCTACTGGCACCGCGCACTGTTTATCTCGGCAACTAGCTTGGTTAACTCATACTATCGATACTTCGAGAACCGCCAGTACCATGCCGAGATTGAAGCGACGCAGCTCGATACACCCCCTTTGTTCATCCTTGGGCATTGGAGGAGCGGCACTACGCTCTTGCACTACTTGCTCGCGCAGGACACCGACAATTTTTCGTTTGCGAACACTTACCAGGTTGTGAATCCTTATACGTTTCTCACAACCGAAGCAACGATGTCGCGACGATTCGCCCATCTCGTCCCGCCCACGCGCCCCATGGACGACATGCAACAGAGCTTCACGACGCCTCAGGAAGATGAATTCGCACCGCTATTGCTCACGTTCTGCTCTCTCTACTTGGGCATCAGCTTTCCCCAAAGAGAAAAGTTCTATTCTCGCTATCTAACGTTCCGAGGCGTTTCTGGTTCGGAACGAGAACGATGGAAGCGACAATTCCTGTGGTTTTGCAAAAAGTTGACGCTCCGGAATCCCAAACGCCTGCTACTCAAGTCACCCGCTCACACGGCACGTATTCGACTGTTGTTGGAAGTCTTCCCGGACGCTCGTTTCGTACACATTCATCGGGACCCCTATCGGGTATTCCAATCGCAGCGACATTTTTTTGACACGGCGGGATGGTATACGTACCTGCAGAAGCCGAACTTGGATCGTATTGACGACGGGATCCTGGAACGTTACCAACAAATGTACGATGCCTATTTTGAAGATCTTTCGCGAATACCTCAGGGACATTTTTGCGAAGTGAGTTTTCGCGAGTTAGAAGACGATCCATTGAGAACGGTGCGAGACATCTATGAGCAGCTAGCGCTACCTGGGTTTGAATCCTTCGAACCGAAATTGCGTGCATACGTCGACAGTCTCGCCGGCTATCGCAAAAACACCTTTGCCCCGCTCGATCCGGCAACGCAACAGAAAGTGGCGGACCATTGGTCGCGGTATTTCGAGGCTTGGGGGTATCACAAATGACTTGGCCGATCACGCAGTCATCGAGGGTTGCCCCGGGCCCAAGCGGTGGGTGGACGTTCGGCGTCTTGCGCTCATTCCAGCGTGACGCACTTGGCTTTTTGACCGAGGCGACAGCAACCTACGGTGACGTCGTTCGCTTGCAATTTGGTCCGATTACCGCTCACCTGGTCAATCATCCCTCACACGTCGAACAGGTGCTCGTACGATGCTCGCCAGAATTTGACAAGCGGACGCGCAGTGTTTCCAAGATCCGAGCGACTTGCGGTGACAGCCTCCTGTCATCGGAGGGCCGATTATGGCAGAAGCATCGGCGTATTATGCAACCTCTGTTTCGCGACAAGGAACTGGCACGCTACATCGGTACGATTGAGGACGCCATCGAGCAGATGCTCCGAGGATGGCGTGTAACCGCAGGACAGGGCGAGCCAGTGGATATGATCCACGCGATGATGGGACTCACGCTGAACATCGCCACCCGTGTATTCTTTGATTGTGACATCGACCGACACACCGAGACGATTGAACATGCCCTGAAAGACATTCTCACGGATACCTGGAGACGCGTCGAAAGTCCTGTGGATCTGGCCTCGATGTTCCCGATGCTTCATCGCAAAGCCTTTCGACGTGCCATCGCCGATTTGGACGCGATCGTCTATGAGATTATTTCTGAGCGTCGTCACCGCCCTCGCGATGCCGGCGATTTGCTGTCGCGTTTGCTTGATGCGAACCAAGCGACGTCCGATCAGCAGCTATCGGACCGCGAACTTCGCGACGCGGTGTTGACGCTATTGTTGGCAGGCCACGAAACCACCGCAAACGCGCTTACGTGGGCCTTCTGCTGTATCTCGCAGTCACTCGCAGCGGAGAAACGCATTTGCGATTCCGTCTCGATGCAATCCGTCGGATGCGATCATCAAGACGATTCTGTCGTCACAAGCGCGTTCTACGAAACACTTCGTTTGTACCCTTCGATTTGGATCATGGAACGTCGCGCTTTAAGCCACACCACGATTGGTGACTATCGCATCCCGCGTGGCTCAATGGTGCTGATCTCTCCTTATGTCTTGCATCGACATCCGCAGTTTTGGCACAAACCTGACGAGTTTCTACCGGATCGTTTTGTCGATGGAAGCGGCCATGTCGAGCCAGATCTGGGGATCCAGACGCGTTATGCTTATCTTCCCTTCGGCGCCGGTCCACATCGGTGCATCGGAGAGCCGCTTGCGAAGTACGTCGGGGTCCGCGTGTTAACTCGTGTCTATCGCGAGTTTCGGTTGCGGCTGCTCGCGGCACACACGATCCGCCCAATCCCTGGCATCACCCTGCGTCACGGTGATCACGTGCGGTTTCAGCTGCAGCGTCGTGCGGAACATGAAGGAGCGGGCTGTGACCGTTCCTGAATACACACGTCCCGACACTGAACAACGGATGCAGCGGACGGAGTTAGTTGTTCTGGCAGTCGCCGTGCTGGCTTCAAGCATGGCATTTATTGACGCCACAGCGTTAAACGTCGCCCTACCACAAATCCAAACAACCTTCGCCGCTGCAGCAAGCGACTTGCTGCTTATCGTCAACTCGTATGGCGTTGTGACGTCGAGCTTTATTCTAATTGCGGGATCGATGGGCGACAGGTATGGACGCGAAGCAATCTTTATGGGCGGCATCGTCGTTTTCTTGATAGCATCGATTGCGTGCGGCTTATCCAGCGGTAGTGGCGAACTGATCGTTGCTCGAACCGTGCAGGGATTTGGTGCAGCGGCAATGATCCCAGGAAGTCTGACTCTAATCGCACACACAATCCCTCCACACCGACGAGGACGCGCGATCGGCATCTGGTCGGCGTCCAGCATCATCATGACCGCGTTGGGGCCCGTGGTTGGAGGCATGTTAGCTGATGCCGGTCTCTGGCGCGCAGTTTTTTGGATCAACGTCCCGCTGGGTTTTATCGCGATGTTTTTAGTTTGGTGGGCCGTGCCCTGGAATCGTTCCAATATCAATCGTGCGTTGGATTATGGCGGAGCGTTACTCGTTGCCACTTGCCTTACCTGCATCAACTTAGGGCTGCTCACGGCGACGACCGAGCGATTGATCAATGCCCGAACGATCGGGTTCGGCGCGGTGGCTCTGCTCTCCGGGGTCGCGTTTATTTGGAACGAATCGCGCAGCCAGGTTCCGTTGCTGCCGTCGGCGTGGCTTAGGCACATCCCGTTTCGCGCTGCCGCACAGTTGACGCTGTGTTTCTACGCCGCACTCTACGGCATGCTTTTTCTGCTCGCGCTGAATCTGGTACAGGTTCAAGGTTATTCAGCGACACAAGCCGGCTTGGCACAACTGCCGCTCATGGTGTTGGTCATCATTCTCGCGCCACTGGCGGGTATGCTCATTGATCGGTTCGGTCCACGGTGGCCCCTTGCTGTCGGAACCGTTCTGGGATCGACGGGATTTCTGTTGCTCACAAATCCATCGATCACCGCGGGAGCCCGTGAATACGCCACAAGCTTCCTGCCGGGTTTGACATTGATCGGGGTCGCCCTGGGGCTCTCCGCTGTGCCGCTCAGCACGATCGTCATGAATTCCGCCAGTCAGTCGCATGTAGGCGTCGCCGCTGCGATCAATTCTACGCTCTCGCGCATGTCAAACACTTTGGGCGTCGCCATACTTGGAACGCTGGCCATTATCGTATTCAGAGGTTCACTGAGTCGACAGCTGCAGCATTCTTCATTCGACAATGAAACCATTCGGGTCCTACAAATGGAGTCCGTCCGCTTACTTGAGTCCCATGCATCTGTCGAGTTGTCGCCCGAAGATTCAGAGTATTTCCACCGCATGCTGCACGGTTCCTATGTGGAAGCGTTTCGCTTGACAGCGGTCACTGCGGCCATTGTTGTAGCAGCGAGCGGCGCCGTGACCTTCGCACTGTTGCGTCGTGACGAGAAGGCTCGGGAGAGCACAAGGTGCGTTGATGCCTGAATCAACCGTCATGGTGATACAGTCCCCTCACCAATACGCCGACATCAAGTCGCATGCTGATCTTGATCCGTTCGATCCTCAAAGGCTCGTGTCGCATCGGTCAGATGAGCACTTGGCGCTACTACATCAAGACACATTGGTGGCACGCTGCTCCCTCTGGTGGAAGGACACGCCAAAATCGCCGCATGGTGCCGTAGGTTTGATCGGTCACTACGCCGCCGTCAACGACGTTGCGGCACGAAGTCTACTTGAAGCCGCCGCAGAGCGTTTATCCCAGTGCGGGTGCCTTCGTGCGTTGGCGCCAGTCGATCAAAACACGTGGCGTGATTATCGAATGATCGTTTCCGCCAGCGATCATCCGCCATTCTTGTTCGAACCTTACCCGGGTCGTCCCTCATCACAGCCGTTCACGGCAGCGGGATTCCAGCCTGTGGCCTGGTACTTTTCAGCAATGATTGATCAGCACTTGTCGACCCAAACGGCTCGTGTTGTACGTGCAAGGGCACGGATGCAGCAACTAGGCATTCAGGTGCGTACAATTTGTCTCGATAATCTCTCGCGCCAACTGGAACAGCTTCACGCTGTGGCCACGAACGCATTTCGCAGCAACCCGTGGTACGTGCCTATGAGCGACGAAGACTTCAGCAAGATCTATGGAGACCTTGCAACGCAACTGCCGCTTGACTTCGCTCTGATCGCAGAGCACAACCACAAGATCGTGGGATTCTGTTTCGCCGTGCCCGACATGCTGCAGCCCCTGCGCGGCGAAACTGCCGATACCCTGATCGTCAAGACCTTGGCCGTCGCGCCAGACCGACGTTATCGGGGACTTGGCCAGGTATTGTTGGAAGAGGTGCATCATCGCGCGTTCGCGGCTGGCATGAAACGGGCAATCCACGCCTTGGTGCGAGAAGACGCCGGTCTGCAGTCCATCAGTCGCCGCTACGGCCGTCCCTTCCGTCGTTACGCGCTTTTCGGCCGGGAGCTTTCCTCGTGAATATTACTGAGGTGTTGCAGCGACACTCACGAGAGCAGGGTGACACCGTCGCGTTGATCGATCGCAGTCACGGACGTCACCGCGAGTTGTCCTACCGTGAGCTCGACATTGCCGTCGGACGCATGGCGGCCATGCTGCGCGATGCCGGCCTGCGACCGGGGGATGCCGTGCTGGTCTTCCATCGGATGTCGGCCGAGTTATACATTGCGATCGCGGCGATCCTGCGCAATGGAATGACGGTTATGATTGTCGATCCGTCAGCGGGCCGCCAGTACATGGAGCACTGTTGTGCCTTGCTACCGCCACGCGCCTTGATCGCCAGTTCGAAGGCACATCTGCTGCGCTTCGTATCCCCTGCGCTCCGACGAATCCCGATGAAGTGGTCGATCGGTTTTCCTGTGCCAGGTGCACACCGATTGGAAACGTACTCAAAATGGCATTCCGACGACTCGGTTTGCGATTGTACCGAAGACACTCCGGCACTGGTTAGCTTTACGAGCGGCGGAACGGGTCAGCCGAAAGCAGCCGTGCGCACACACGCCTTTCTGCTTGCTCAACATGCGGCCGTTGAACAGCATCTGCTACTTCAGCCTGGCGAGATCGAGCTAGTGACCCTACCGATCTTTGTACTCGCGAATCTCGCCTCGCGCGTGACGAGTATTCTCGCGGACGCTGACCTGCGTCGACCCTCGGAGATTGCCCCTGAGCCCGTTGTGCGTCAAGTCGTGGAATGCCGCGCAGATCGCTTCGCCGCGAGTCCTGCGTTGCTGGAACGATTTGTCGATTATTGCGAACGTCATTCGATTCGATTGCCCGGACTCAAAAAAGTCTTCACCGGGGGCGGCCCCGTCACGCTGCGATTGCTAGAGCGTGTGCAAGGTATCGCACCGCAATCGAAGATCACAATTGTTTACGGCTCCACCGAAGTTGAACCAATCAGCACGGTGGCGCGGGACCAATTGGAGACGCACGATGTCATGGCAATGAACAGTGGCAAGGGACTGCTTGTTGGCCATGTCGTTGATTCCTTGGATGTTCGCATCTTACACGACCATTGGGGACAACCGTTGGAACGATTGACGCCGGACGAGTTCGAACGTTTGTGTTGCGAACCCGGTACCGCTGGAGAAATCGTCGTTGCCGGCAAGCATGTTTTAACAAGTTACCTCCACGGTTACGCGGAGGCGGAGAACAAGATTCGCGTTGGCTCGGCGGTATGGCACCGTACTGGCGATGCTGGTTATTTTGATCAAGCGGGCCGATTGTGGTTAATGGGTCGTTGTGCCGCGCGTGTCCAAGACGAGCACGGAGCTCTCTATCCATTGGGCGCCGAGCAAGCTGCAATGCAGAACACGTCAATTCGTCAGGCCGCGATTGTGTCCCATCAAGGGCAACGAGTACTCGTGGTGACCCTCAGCGATCGCAACCGAATGCCAGACTTCCCCTCTTTGCTAAAATCTTTGTCGTTTGCCAACGTCGATTCAATTCGCATTATTGATCGCTTTCCAGTCGACCGCCGCCATCATTCGAAAATCGACTACGCAGCGCTTCACCAGCTGTTGGAGTGCTAAATATGTCGGCCAGCCCGCAAAAGTTCGAGCAACCTATAGGCCGTGCCGCGCCGCGCAAGAGCATCCTAACACGGTACGCTGCCTATCTACATGAACGATTCCCGCTGTTATCGAATGCATTGCTGATCGTAAGCTTCTTCTCGTCGAATCAATTCCTTGCGCAATCGCTCGATCGCTCCGAGCAACCCGTGCGCTATGACATGTGGTCAGGGTTGGGTGCGCTAACGATTTGCTGCTTCTTCTTGCATGTTCGCATTTTCGACGACCACAAAGACTATCGACACGATTGCGAGTTCTATCCTAATCGCGTGCTGCAACGCGGCATCGTGACGTTGACCGACTTGAAATGGTTGTTGGCCATTGTCCTACTGATTGAATGCATTATCACCTTCGGCTGTGGGATGGCCACTTGGTTTGCCTGGTCCGCGGCGCTATTGTTTTCTCTATTGATGCTGCGCGAATTCTTTCTTGGCTCTTGGCTGCGTGATCGCTTCCTACTGTACGCCTCGCTCCACATGTTGTTGATTCCCGCTTTGACCGCCGTGATCTGGAGTTTTGCAACGCGACGCTACTTTTGGCACGCTCCGGCCTGGTATTGGCTTTACTCGCTGGTCAGTTACCTGCTGGCATTCAATTGGGAGGTCTCGCGCAAGATACGAGTTCCTCAAGACGAACGTGACGGTGTAGATAGCTATAGTGCCAGGTTCGGAACCTACGGCGCCGCTTGGGGGTCACAGATGTTCCGCGTTGTTAGCACGATTTTAGTGATGTTGCTGGCATACCATATGGATCTGAGTCTGCGATTCTACGGCATCCTGCTCCTGTTGTTGGCACTCTGTTCCATTGGATTCGTTCAGCACCTCTTAGCCGCATCATCACAAACGGCAAAACGCCTGGAGATCTATGCAGGTATCTACATTCTTGCGTTCGATGCGCTGCTGTCGATTGAACTGGCGTCACGCTACGGAATTCGCATTGATGCTCCAGGATCACTGGTCAGATGATTGATGTACCACTTGTCATCCCTAACGCAGAACTTCACCAAGCGCCGCGAGCCGTGATTGGTGGAAAAGCCCACCAGCTGTTTCAGGTTCGTTCGTTCGCCAGCATTCCGACCAGCTTCGTGGTCACAACGGCGGCCTTGCCGCGTCTCCTGCACGAATACGTGGGATTGAGCGGAGAAGAGACACTCCCAAAGATGCGTGATCATCTGTCGCACGTGGCCTTGCCAGACGATTGGATTCAGCAGATCCGCAACGAAGCTGAACCTCTGTTTGCTGCAGGAAAACGACTCGCCGTGCGATCTTCGGCGGTTAGCGAAGACGGACAAAGTCTGAGCTTCGCCGGGATCCACACGAGTGTACTTGGCGTTGACAACCTAAACGACCTATTGAGCGCCTTGCGACAAGTTTGGTTGTCTGCCCTGAGTCCGCGCGCAATCAGCTATCGAAAGCAGCACGGGCTGCTCGCAGTGAGCCTTGAAATGGCGGTGCTTGTGCAAGAACTGATTCCAACAGAATCCGCCGGCGTCTGCTTTACATGCGATCCGACAACGGCCTCCGACCAACAGATCGTCATTCATTCCGTGTGGGGTCTGGGCGAAGGTTTGGTATCCCACGGGTTGGCACATGACATCTTTTGCGTAGATCGACACACAAGAACAGTCAGACAACAACTTGGCCACAAAACGACTCGTTTGACGATTGGTCAGAGCGGCGAGGTTCAGATGGTCGACGTTCAGGCCGATCACTGTGCCGCCTCGTCCTTGTCAGAGCACGACGTGCAACATCTGGCCAAGACTGCCATCCTCGCTGAAACCCGGCTTGGCAGTTACCAGGATATTGAGTTCGGCGTTTCCGACGGACAACTGTACCTGTTTCAAACAAGGCCGGTCACTGCGACTCAGCCGGCCCCATTGTCGAACGATAGTCATCAAGTCTGGGACAACAGCAACATCATTGAGAGCTATTCGGGCACTACGACGCCGATGACGTTTAGCTTCATCCGCCGTGCCTACTCGATCGTCTATCGCTGCTTTGCGGAGGTGATGGGTATCTCTGCGGCCAATGTCGAGCAACATCGTGACGCATTCGACAATATGCTGGGGATATTTCGCGGACGCGTGTACTACAACTTAAAGAATTGGTACCGGCTCATCCGCCTATTCCCTGGTTACGAATACAATCGAACCTACATGGAAGCGATGATGGGCGTCAAACAGTCGATGACGTTAGCCGACGCTTCTCCGCCCGTTTCGTCGATACGACGTTGGTTTGTTGAGTTCCCCGCGCTTTGCCTACTTCTGGCCAGATGCTTCCTCAATTTCATTCGCATTCGCCCCATCGTCGCTCGCTTTGACTTGCACTTTCAACGCCATTATGACGAATGGTCGAGAATCGATTTCCGCGGCATGCCACCACAACAGATCGCTGCTCTATACGACATGATGGAAGGCAAGATGTTGTGGAATTGGAAGGCGCCAATCATCAATGATTTCTACGTCATGGTCTTTTACGGAGTACTGAAAGCACTTTGTCGCAAATGGTGCCACGACACGAGTGGGACGATGCAAAACGGGCTCGTGAGCGGCTCCGGTGGGCTCCTATCCGAAGCGCCTGCGCGTCTACTCATGCAGATGACACACGTCGCTGACAGTGACCCCGCCCTGCGTCGCATCATCATCACGGAGGATGTCGAAACCCTGCCTTCGCGCATCGCTGATGATGAAAGGTTTGTTGAGTTTCAGTGCCTTGTGCAGCGATTCTTAGATGACTTTGGTTTGCGCAGTCCGAGCGAGCTAAAGCTGGAGTCGACTTCCTACCGCGATGAGCCTCAGCGAATTTATCAGCTAATACGAAGCTATTTACAGACGAAGAATCCGGCCATTTGGAATGCCGACAAGATTCGCGAACGAGAATTGGCGGTGCGCCATCAAGCGGAGACGCAGGCGTTTGCGGCACTCCGGTCGCGTCGCCGCTGGTGGTTCCGCCGCCGCGTATTCAAATGGGTGCTTTCCAACGCTCGACAGGGAATTGTCAATCGGGAGAACATGCGTTTTGCACGAACGCGGGTCTACGGGATTCTGCGAAGCATGCTACGCGCGATGGGGCAGACGTTTACGGAACACGGAGTCTTACAAAGTCGTGAAGATATCTTTTACTTGACGCTCGATGAAGTGTGGAGCTACGTGCGCGGGACTGCGGTGTCCGCAAATCTTCAAGGACTTGTGGATACACGCCGGCGTGAGTATGCCGGCTATGAGCAAGACCAATTGGCAGCGCTGCCAAATCGCTTCGAAACGGCGGGACTTCCCTACGTCGATCTCATCAATACTCAATCGCGCACGGCGTCGCAAAACCTATCCGACACACTCCAGGGCGTGGGTTGTTGCCCCGGCCTTGTGTCGGGCGTGACGCAAGTCGTGCGGGATCCAAACGATGTGTCCGCTTTCGAAGGGCAGATCCTGGTTGCCGAACATACGGACCCCGGCTGGGTCGCGTTGTTTCCGGCGTTTGCGGGCATTCTTGTGGAGCGAGGCAGCGTCCTGTCGCATTCGGCAATCGTCGCTCGCGAAATGGGCATCCCGACCATCGTGTCCGTCGCCGGTTTGACAAATCGCGTGCAATCAGGACAACATGTCGAGATGGATGGTCGCGCGGGAACCGTCCGCTTGATCCGGACGGGAGATTGAACTGGCGAGGCGGCTAGGCGTCGGTCGCGAGCACTTCATCAACTTGAAAGTGAGAGTAAAAAAATGCCCTATCTCTTGCATGGAGTTCGCGTGACAGTCCGTCTAAAGGTTGCACTCGATCGCGCAAGTTGAGAGGGCAACGACGAGGTACAAACGTGTTCCAATAAGCAATCCGCGCTGACGGATTCGCGTGAGACAACAGTTTGCGATAAATCGACTCGGCGGTTTGCTCGCTAACGTATTCAAAGATGTCGGAAAGGTTCATGGCGTCAAAGCCACTTTTTGCGTGTTGTTGAGCCACGGCGTCGACCGTGCCGTGATACCAACTCAACCGCTCCAATCCTTCACGGACTCGATTGAAATTCTCGGGCCGCAGATAGTAAGGTAGTGCGATGCTGAAATTGCCGGTGGCGATGTAACTAAGAAATGGATTCTCAGCCGGATTCAGTGTGGTCATCGCATACTGGACACGTTCTTGAATTTGATCACCGATGGAACCGGTTACATAACGAAAGAACTCAGGATCACGACCGAGTCGTCCCATGAGAAAACGACTAAAGAAAACTCGGAGTATCGTTCGCCAACGCCAATTATTCCACCGCTCGTTCCAGAACGCGAATCGCTCGTCGTCTTCGCGCGGCTGAAAGAGAGCTGAGATCGTTTTTTTGGAGTGAATCCAGGGCAGCACACGTGTGCGGAAAAGCTGAAAATACGCTTCGAATTTTCCCTGGTGCACGATGCCTCCGTTGATCCTTGACGGATGATGGTCCCAAAAACAGCGGGCATCATCAGAAAGTTGGCGGGCTAGTTTCTGATAGGTCTGCTGGCGATCATCTGCGTCTTGAACACCGAGAAAGGCGATCACGTCCTGATAGTCGAGCGCGAGCAATGCGGCTCGTTTCAGCTCGAGGCAGGCAAGCTGCGCCAAATTGATGTCAGCCGCTACGACATCGGCCCCGGTCGCGGCAAGTGCAAACGCATTATCTCCAGCGGCCCCAATCGAAAGCACTCGTTTGCCTGCCTGAGGTCGGAGGGCTTCGATCAATACATCAGCGTCTTCCCAACAGCTCGCGTAACGCAGAAAATCAAAGTCGGCGCGACCTTGAATTTCGTCCGTCGACTGGTCAGATCGTGCTTGCATATTCCCCGTCTCGGCGCGGCAGGTCGTAACACCCGAGGGTGTCGATTGCCTAACTACGTTTGAATGAGTCCCATG
>JAGQPK010000259.1 GCA_020426755.1 Planctomycetales bacterium | reverse complement strand
TGGAGCTGGATACTCCGCGTCGGGACAGAACCGACGCTAACGCGTTACGGCGAACTGCAACGCGTCGGCGAACTATCATGCGTTACGGCGAACTATCGTGCTTTGCGCGTTGAACGACAACGCAACGCAGCGAACTACAACGCGCTGCGACGAACCAGAGGAGACACTAGTCCAACCAAGCCCCTGGCTTGAGTGAACCGAAAACCTCATCGGCCGCCAAAGCAGCAGCGACTTCGTCTTGATACAATCCGTGCTGGAACGCGAACACAAAATCGGCGGTTGTAAAATCGCCGTCGTTGTTCCAATCGCCTTCAGCGTACGTCGAGTTCTTATCAATGCCGTCTTCGAACTCGCCAGCTTGAGCAACGAGAATCAAATCGGCCGAGTCAAACTTGCCGTCGCCATTTGCATCACCAATCACCGCCGAGCCTACGCCGGGACTGCCGCTTGGCGCAAAGCTCGGTCGCCATGAATCAGCTATCGACCAAGCGGCCAGATCGGTATTGATCTCACTGATGATCTCCAATGACGGCCCGTCGCCGTCGGTACTGGGATGCCACTTGTCGTCGTAGCTGAACTGGAACTGACTGCCGTCAAGCATCCGCAGTGTTATCCGTTCGCCGCCATTACTCAGGCCGCCAACGAATTCACCGGCAACGGGTAGGCCTTCACCGTAGCGGAAAGTGAAAGCAGCAGCATTGCGCACAACGAGCACTCGTGCGCCGGGTGCCAACTTAGTGACACTGCCGCTGTCAAACTCGAAGTTGATACCCTGACGATCGAAATCACTTACGGTTTCTGCAAATGCAACGCCCGCCAAGTCAATCGTCTGGTCGCTGACGTTGACCAACTCGATGTACTCGAAATCATCCGCGTCGGTAAAGCCCGCAGCTTCCTCAGCAGCCGTGGGATCCGCCGGATGGTAGTTGAGTTCGCTGACATGCAACGAATCGACGCTCGCCAGCGGTTCGACGATGAACTGAGCCACCGTAGCGGGGCTCCAATCGTTGCCATTGAGCGTCCGAGCACGCACGGTCATCCCGGTTGGTACCGTCACCTTTCCGCCGCTCGGAACCAGCACGGCGCTTGGATTCAGCGATCCACCCAACTCACGCGGATCCGATCCGTCGGTCGTAACATAAATCGCGCCGTCGCCCTCGACATTGACGGTCAGTTGATAGCCGGCATCGACTTGCCCGCCGTCCTGACTGAACGTCGGCGAATTAATGTTGAAGTTCCACCAGTCGACACGTGACAACTGCGTGAGTACTTCGGCGCGTCGACCTTGCCGACTTTGTCGAGTGGTTACCCAGTTCTTAATGCCGTTGACCGCGCGATCCCAATCGGTCTTCGTAAATGGACGGGCTCGCTTGGCATCACCCCAGCGGGCCGATTCAGCGATGATCGCCTTATCGATTTGCGACGCTCGGTTATCAAGCAGCTTGAAAACATTCGCATCGCCCAACAAACCGTCGTCAGCGAACAGTTCCTTGACACGATCCTGGAAGCGAATCAGGTAATCCGAGTTCGAATTGGCGAGTTGCTCGTGCATCCAATGGGGATTGAACTGCGCGAACGTCCGACCATTATTCACCAGCGGCGAAACCATGTTGTAGTTGGCACCCGCCGCGTTGCCTGTGTCGAGCGAGTGCTCCGAATCATGCTCGAAGAACTTAAAGCCGTCCGGGTTTTCACGGTTGAAGATCGTGAAGTAGTTGTTGAGTCCCGGTCGCGTGAATTTGGAACCGGGCCCATCCGCATCGCTGGTGTAGTAGGTGATGATCATGTAGTCGATCACATTGTCGACATCCAGCAGGCGTTCGTATTCGGGATTGCGACTACCGTCCGGGTTCATGCCTTGCACGCGATAGTAATCTTCTGAATTTGCGTCGCCTAAACCGCCATCTTGGACGAAGTGTTCCCACAAACGACGATATGCATCCAGATTGCCATTCGTTGCGCCGTTTGCCCGCGGATCATTGTGAATCACGTCGAAATCGTCAGGATTGCCGCCGTAGTACGACGCCGCAAAATTCGCTTCCGGTCGCTCATCCGTCTGGTACAGTCCGAAGTACTGACCATTGATATAGAGATGATAGAAGCGACCCTTCGTGTATTCGTTGCCCATCTCTCCCTGCAGATCGCGAGAGAAGATATCGCGCAAGAAGGTGTTCTTCGCATCGTTCTGGAAAGCCCACGAGTAGTTTTGTGAGGTGCGCAAATCCACCTTGGCGAATGAATTGGTTCCTTCATCACCAAAGAGCGGATAATTGAGCCAACCGTCGCCGTAGGACGAATCAAAGAACACGCGGAAGGCATGCTTGGGATTGTCGTTACTACGGCTAAAGCCACCACGGATTCGCAGTCCAATGTTGTGTTGGAAGCCGATCGTGCCATCCGGATTGATCAATTCCAGCGACGCCGGTCGCTCCCAAGCCACGCCATCACTCGATGCGTGCGAATAGATGCCGGTACGCGTGTCATACAGATTTGCCAAGTCCGTCACGATGGACATCGATGGAATCTGTGTCAACGCTTCCTGGATCTGCGGACCCCACGTCGCGTCATTAACGATATCGGGATCCATGCCATAGTCGGTGGCATTCGATCCCCATCTCGCCGGCCAGCCCTCGGGCGGTTGACCGTTGGCCGATTGAGTCAGCACGTCGGTCAAGAAGATGTAGGATCGTGTATCGACGCGCGATGTCAGATACCCCT
Source organism: Planctomycetales bacterium (assembly GCA_020426755.1). Taxonomy (GTDB): domain Bacteria; phylum Planctomycetota; class Planctomycetia; order Pirellulales; family Pirellulaceae; genus JAGQPK01. The sequence goes on along the minus strand of JAGQPK010000259.1, from coordinate 4,278 downwards.
CTTGAATCGCCGCCGCTCGCACGACTGTCGTCTTGTCGATCGTGATGGGGCCAGCGTAAGGCGTACCGTTGCTCGGGGTCGGTGCCGAACCGTCCAACGTGTAGATCAACGTTGTGTTCGCGTCGTTATTGGTGATCGTCACCTGTACGGGCTCGGTAAAGAACCCATGCGGTTGATCGATCGTCGGCCCGGCCGGGATGCCCTTGAGCGCCTCGCCCGTATTGGCTTCTCCTGGCGTCGGCGTCAGCAGATAACCAACTTCGCCGTTCAACAAACCGTAGGAAATGTCCGGTCGCTGCGCCGGGAATCCGGCCTCACCGAATGAATGCAACACCGTCGTACCGTCCGCGGCCGTTAGCGCCAAGAACTCGCCGTCGCTCGATAAACCAAAGTTGGTGTGCAGCGCGCCACGCTCATCCAACAGCGGATCCGTGATATTCAGGCCTGACGTGAACACCAACAAGTACCCATCAGCAGGAATCAGAGTGCCCGTCGGGAACTGCCACTTCTTTAGATTGTTGTCGTTGTCCGACAAATACATTCCGCCCACATCGATGCTGAACGGCAAACGGTTATGCAGTTCAAGCCAATCCTCTTTGAACTTCTCACCGCGAAAGCGATCGGTAGGCAGCGCTCGCGTTCGCGTATCTTGGCCCGTCAAGTTGTCCGCAATCAACTCGTTGATCTCCACCGGATTGGTGACCACGCCAATCTGCACCGTTATTGCGGCAGTGTCCGCCAAGGAATCGGATGCTCGATACGTAAATGAGTCGGTTCCGACAAAGTCGGCGGCCGGCGCGTAGCTGAACGAACCGTCCGAATTCAACGTCAGCGTACCATGCTGTGCTGTTGTATCGAGCACAGCGCTAAGCGCCGCGGGACCGTCCAAGTCGAAGTCGTTGATCAGGACACCTTGTTCCGGCGCAACGGTCAGTGTTTGTCCAGGCAAGGTAAAGTAGCCGTCCTCTGTTGCGCTCGGCAAGTCATTGACCGGATTGACGTTGATCGTCACGGTCGTCACCGCGGAGTCGTCGAAGCCGTCATTAATCTTGTAGGTGAATGTATCCGTGCCGAAGAAGTCAGCGACCGGCTTGTAGAACAAAGAACCGTTCGACTGAAGCGTCAACTGGCCATTTAGAACGTTGTCTACTAAGGTCACGGTGAGCGGATCGCCTTCTGCGTCGAAGTCATTGGCAAGCACACCCTGCGCTGGATCGAAGATCACGAGCTGATCGTCTTCGTCGACCGACAACGTATCCGGATTGGCCTGCGGCGGACTCGTAATCGCCAAGTCGACCTTGATCGGTTGTGACAAGTTCGTGCCATCGTTAACGCGATAGGTAAACGAAGTGCGTCCGGCAAAACCTTGGGGATCATAGCTAAACGAACCATCTGCCCGCAGCGTCAATTGACCTTGTGGCGGTGCCTCTGCCAACTCGGCGGTCAGCGGGAGTCGATCGACGTTCGTATCGTTTGCCAAAACACCGATTAGCGAAAAGATGTTCAACACTTCGCCAGGACGTCCATCGTATGCATCCGGTTTGGGCTGCGGTGCGTCATACACGGGGCGAATGTTGATCGTCACAGTCGCTTCGTTGCTGGGCCGGAAATCAGACGCGGTATAGGTGAAGGTGTCTACACCGAAGTAATCGGCGTCGGAATCGTAGAGAAACGCCCCATCGGCAGTCAGGCTCACGGTGCCATGCTGGGGCGGCGTCACTAACGTTGCCGTCAAGGGATCACCATCTGCATCCAAGTCGTTAACCAGGACGCCCTGGTCCTTGGGCACCAGGTATAGCACGGCATCTTCGTCAGCTTCGTACGCGTCGTCGACTGCAACAGGCGCCTGATTGTTGTAGTACTTTGCGAGCGTATCGCTGACACTTGTCGCTTCTGCCGACGTGAGGCCGCCGTTGTACATCCGTACTTCCGCGATGTCGCCGGTGAAGTAGCCAGTTTTGCTCAGCAGTCCGCCAAACGCCACACCAGCCACGGCTCGCTGTCCACCGTCGGCGTCGCTCGCAGTGACAACCTGTTGTCCATCGACGTACAGCGAGATGGTGGTGTTGGCTTTGCTAAAGACCACGACATGGCTGTTGCCGTCGTTAATGGCGCCCGTCGGCGAATAGATGGTGCTACGTGTGCCGCCCACACCGCCGGATACGCCAGCGCTAAGCTGTCCACTGGAATTCAGCGACACGCCCCAGTCGGCAGCGAAAGCCAGCTGATTGGCGTCGACGATACCCGTGTTGAAGAACCACTCAGCATTGTCGCCCTGCCCTGCGACATCCGTTCTAAAAACAAACGCGACGCTAAAATCGTTGGAACTCGACAGCGGATTGTTCGAGGCGGTTAGCGTCAACGCGTCTCCGCCATCCGTCGCATCGAAATGAATGACTGCACGCCCACCTAAAGCTCCGGCGACAAACGTCGGAGCACCGTCATTCTTGGCGGCGATCTGCGACACGGAATCCACCCAGCTGGTAACCGTGGCGCCGTCGGCCGTCGTCGACGCGAGATCCTCCGCGCGCCAACTGCCCACCAAATCACCCGCCAACAACTCACGCCGATCAAGCGTTTCAAAGAATAACCCTTCTCGCCTTGCCTGCTTATTCCGTTTCTTTTCCGTTCGCACCACTGATTTGCGTAGAGACACCGAGGAGACCTCCTGGAGGACGACTGAAGCTGCTGCAAGACGAACAAATAAGCCTATCGCGAAGGGCCATCTTACCGGTGATATTCATCAAAATCCAACAATTCAAGCGAAAAGCGAGCGTTTTGGTGTGAGGCCGCGCAGCTGCCGCTTTTGAAATGTCGGACCGCCGATTTCCCACGACTCCTCAGAGCGATGCTCCAAATGCCCCAAACCCACGTATTGAATCGTTAACACACTGCTGCCAGCCGCGTTGCGTACGGGCCTGAAACTGTTAAAGTCGAATGCTGCGAATTCAATATGCTTCCGCGTGCCGATCGTGCCTGCGTTTCGGCTGTGCGGGTGACACACACTACCTGAGGGGATTTTTCATGCGTTATTCGATTAGTCGCGGTTTGTTCATTTTAGGCGCGTTGATGCTGTTGGTTGTTTCGCCGGCAGCAGCCGCGGATGGCGAGTGGGTTTCCTTGTTCGATGGCAAGTCGCTTGAGGGCTGGGAAAGAATCGGGAACGAAAAGAGTGTCTGGGAAGTAACCGACGGTGCGTTCAGTGGTTCTGGTCCGGCTTCGATGCTGGTCAACACGACCGGCCCGTACAAGAACTTCCGCGTGCGCGCTGAGTTGAAGATCAGCGACGGCGGCAACTCGGGCTTCTACTTCCGCACGACGCGCCGTCCAGGCTTCATGGATGGCTACGAAGCGCAAGTCGATAGCACGCATACCGACCCGATTCGCACCGGATCGCTGTACGGCTTCTGCCATGTTTACAAGCAATTAGTAAAGCCGGACACTTGGTTCACCTACGAAGTCGAATGCCGCGAAGATGTCTGGCGTGGGCGCGAAATGCTGCGTATCAAGATCACCGTCGATGGCAATGAGCTGTACGAGTACATGGACTTCGCCAAGACGTATGGTCCCGGTCACATCGCCTTCCAACACCACGATCCAGGTAGCAAGGTCAACGTCCGCAAGGTCGAGATCATGAAGCTGGCCGACTAAGGTCGGTACAGATCGAATCATGCGACGATCTGGCAGTAATGCCAATCGTCGCATGTCTTCGTACCGCGCCGGAGAGCGCGGTGAGCGAGCGATATGAGGGGCGTTGCTCGCGTGTAATGGCTTCTTAAGCCGAGCTATACAGCTGTGTGTCCGACTTCTCTGTGCAGTTCATGCGTCCCTGCGTCTTAGCGGCTCTGCGTTAGAAAGCGAACGGAGAGACGTCGCGAGTGCCATGTCCTGCGAGCGGTCGCAGTTGCTACTGGTTCCCGCAAGTTGCGTCGAATCAACTACTACTGCCGGCGACGCCTTGCAACAGCGGCAAGAGCGCCCAACGATGCAAGAACCATAGAACTGGGCTCTGGAACAACATACACCAAGTTGTCCATGGCGAACGACTGGAAGCCGGCCGCGAAGCTGACGTCGGCATGTGCCACGGGAGCGCCGTCGTAGCTGAACAAGGCCTCCGAAAATGCCAACGGATCGCCTGCGGTCGTGTTGATCGAGTAGACTCCCACGCTGTCACCGGCTGCGTCGAACAAGTTCACGCTGGCAGCATCACTGACAGACTCGCCGCGCGAGACAGCCATGCCAAACTCGATGTGCGGTGTGGGTACGTCGAACGTGATC
>JAGQPK010000258.1 GCA_020426755.1 Planctomycetales bacterium | reverse complement strand
AAGCTTTCGGTGAGTGAGATGCCGGTGTTCGTTTCGGCATCCAGCAGGCGGAACAGCGTTGCTTTCTCGGTGTGGTCCGGACAGGCTGGATATCCCGGAGCGGGGCGGATGCCTCGATAGGCTTCGTTGATCAACTGATCGTTCGTCAGCTTTTCGCCGGCGCCGTAACCCCAATCCTGCCGCGCTTGACGATGGAGCCATTCGGCCATCGCCTCGGCCAAACGATCGGCAATTGCTTTGACCATAATCGAGTGGTAGTCGTCATGGTCAGCGTCGTAAATCGCTGCCAACTCCGCGACACCAATACCTGCTGTGACGGCAAAACCGCCGATGTAGTCGGCCTTGCCGGAACCGATTGGCGCCACGTAATCTGCCAGGCAGCGGAAGTCGTGTTGGCCTTGCCGCTCCCATTGCTGGCGGAGGAAATGTAACCGCGTCAATTCGTTAGTACGGGTTTCGTCTTGGTAGAGCACGACATCGTCGCCGTCGGAGTTTGCGGGCCAGAAGCCGTAGACGGCGCGGCCCTTCACCGAACCGTCCGCGATCACGCGCTGCAACATCGTCTTGGCGTCGGCGAAGAGCTTCGTGGCTTCCTCGCCATAGATCGAGTCCTGCAGAATCGCTGGATACTTGCCCTTCATTTCCCAGGTCATGAAGAACGGCGTCCAGTCAATCACATCCAGCAACTGCGAGAGATCGAAGTTGTCGAACGCACGGACGCCCGTAAAGCTGGGGCGATCGACTGCGACGGTTTGCCAATCCGTGGCGAATTTTCGTTCGCATGCTTGGGCATACGGAACGAGTTTCACCTGTCGTTGGCGATAGGATTTTACCAGATCGGCTTGCAATTGCTGGTTCTCACGCACCATCGTTTCGCGCAAGTTGTCGCTCAACAAACGATCGACGACGCCGACGCTGCGTGACGCATCGAGCACGTGGACTACTGGCTGTGAATAGGCCGGCGCGATCTTCACTGCCGTATGTTTTGGACTCGTCGTCGCACCGCCAATCAGCAAGGGAACTTTGAAGCCTTCGCGTTCCAACTCGCTGGCCACGTGCGCCATCTGATCGAGACTCGGCGTAATCAGACCTGACAAGCCGATGATGTCGACTTGATGCTCCTTGGCCGCTTGCAGAATTTTCTCGCCAGCGACCATCACACCCAAGTCAATCACTTCATAGCTGTTGCAGCCGAGCACCACGCCGACGATGTTCTTACCGATATCGTGGACGTCGCCTTTAACGGTTGCCAATAAAATCTTGCCGCGGGCCGGTTCATCGGCTTTGCCGGCAGCGATTCGTTCTTGCTCCATGAACGGCAACAGGTAGGCGACGGCCTTTTTCATTACCCGCGCAGATTTCACGACTTGCGGCAGGAACATCTTGCCTTCGCCAAACAGATCGCCGACCACTGACATGCCAGACATCATCGGGCCTTCGATGATGTCCAAGCAACGACTGTACTTCTGTCTCGCCTCTTCAACATCTTCATCGATGAAGCGGTCGACGCCCTTGATGAGCGCGTGCTCTAACCGCTTTTCCACGGGAGCTTCACGCCAACTTAGATCCTCTTGCGAAGTCTTGCCCTTCTGGTTACGCACCGTTTCGGCAAACGCCAACAGCCGATCGGTCGCGTCGGGGCGACGATTTAGCAGCACGTCCTCGACGTGCTCCAGCAAGTCCTTGGGCACCTCCTCATAGACGGCCAACTGACCCGCATTGACAATACCCATATCCATGCCGGCCTGCACCGCATGGTAGAGAAACGCCGCATGCATCGCTTCGCGTACCACATCGTTGCCGCGGAACGAGAACGAGATGTTGCTGACGCCGCCGGAGACCTTGGCTTGCGGACATGCCTGCTTGATCAGCCGCGTGGCCTCGATAAAGTTGACCGCGTAGTTGTCATGCTCCGACATGCCGGTGGCGACGGTCAAAATGTTCGGATCGAAAATGATGTCTTGCGGCGGGAAGCCGATCTGCTTCGTTAGCAGTTCGTAAGCGCGCGAGCAAATTCGTACCTTCTCGGCGGTTTCCGTCGCCTGCCCTTGTTCGTCGAAAGCCATCACGACAACCGCGGCGCCGTATCGTCGGATCAATTTGGCTTTGGCCAGGAAGTCCGCTTCTCCATCCTTGAGGCTGATCGAGTTGACGATGCCTTTGCCCTGGATGCACTTGAGCCCGGCTTCGATGATCGACCACTTTGAGCTATCAATCATTACCGGCACCGGACTGATTTCTGGCTCGCCGGCAATCAGATTGAGAAACCGCGTCATCGCAGCTTCACCGTCCAGCAGCGCGTCGTCCATATTGATATCAATGACGCTGGCACCATTGAGGACTTGCTGACGAGCAACTTCCACGGCCGGTTCGAATTCGTCGTTACGAATTAAACGGGCGAACGCGCGCGAACCCGTAACGTTGGTGCGTTCGCCAATCATCATGAAGTTGGCATCGGGACGCAACGTGAGCGGCAGTGTGCCGCTCAACCGCGTGTAAGGTTCCACGGCATGGCGGGCATGCGGCTTGACGCTCTGCAACGCTGCGGCGATCGCGCTGATATGAGCGGGCGTGGTACCGCAGCAACCGCCGGCGATGTTCAGCCAACCTTGTTTGCCGAAGTCTCGTAGCATCTCGCCCATTTCGCCCGGCGACAAATCGTACTTGCCCATCTCGTTCGGCAGGCCGGCGTTGGGATGGCAACTGATGAAGCATTCGGCAACTTGCGACAGCTCTTCCAAGTGGGGACGCATCAATTGTGGACCGAGCGCGCAGTTCATACCAACCGTCAGCAAGGGGAAGTGGGCGACGCTATTCCACATCGCCTCGACCGACTGCGATGACACGAAAGTGACACCGGCGGCGTTGAATGTAAGCGACGCCATCACGGGGATGCGCCGCCCTGTTTCGTCCCAGTAACGTTGGATGCCGAATAAGCCGGCCTTGAGATTGAGCGTATCGATGAACGTTTCCAACAGCAGCAGATCGGCGCCGCCTTCGATCAACGCGGCCGCTTGCTCGTAGTAAGACTGCGCCATTTGATCGAACGTGGCATTCCGGTAGGCCGCATCGGAGACGTCTGTCGAGATTGAGGTTTGCTTGGCCGTGGGACCGATCGACCCGGCAACAAAACGCGGGCGACTGGGATCGAGACGCTCCATTTCCTCACACGCCGCCTTCGCACAGCGGACCGCCGCCAGGTTGATCTCGCGCATAACTTCCGGCGGCAAGCGAAACTCTTCCATGCCGACCGGACTGGAACCAAACGTGTTGGTGGTCACAATGTCCGCGCCGGCTTGCAAGTACTTCAAGTGAATCCCGCTGATCGCATCCGGCTGCGTTAAACAAAGGATGTCCACGAAGTTCTGCAAATCGATGTGGTGGTTGGCAAACCGTTTGCCCCGAGCCATCTCTTCCGTCACCTGCAGGCCCTGGATCATCGTCCCCATCGCGCCGTCGAGAATGAGGATCCGTTCTTCAAGGAGCGAGGGAATCAGCGAGTTCACGTCGCGATCTGGAGTATTCACAAACGGGGCTTTCTGTCGGGGCGAGAAGGGAAGAGCAGGGCAATAGGCGAGTAGATCTCGCGACTGCTGTGATTGCGATGCTGTGACGGCGTCGGCAAAACCGGAAAAGTTTCGCTAATCATCAAGATCGACAAAATGGGTTCCGATATGTACCCTGCCGCTGCCATTTAATTTCAGCGACGCCGTCCCACTAGCTTACCTAGCGAAGTCGACAATGGACAAGGACCTATGACCAGGATCCCGACATATCGCCCCGGGGCGAACCGAGCTACACAGCCCGATCCCCTGAGCGTCATCCGCCTGTTTGCGATTCCTAATCTCGCCGGCAATTCAGCTTGCCCGCCGGAGGAGCCGGCCGCTGCGCACAGCGAGTCGACCGCCGGGTTGGCAGCTCGCGCAGGCGAGGTGGCTGACCGACTTGTGGCGGAAGGACGTCCGGCATCGGACCGTGACGCCGCGTATTCGAGCGTCGGCGTGGCAGACACGATGTACGGCCCCGTGCATGAGCCAGTCAATTCGCCTGCTCAACCGTCGGAGACGGCCGCGACCATCACGCCCGAAATCGTGCGGCTCGACGAACCTGTTGAGCGGACGTTGTCGTTTCGCCGGATGGCGAAGCAAGCGACCTCATCCTGGCGGCGGACGGCGTTGACCGTCTCTGCTGCGCTGGTGGTGGGGTACGTCGCGATGGCGGGGCTGAGTAGCGATCAAGATGATTCCAGCTCATCCGCCGACGTAGCCGACGTCGCGGTCACGATTCCAACGGATCCTGTCGATGGTGGTGCTGCTCAGCCGCTGCGTGTCGGCCCAACACCGACGACGCGACCGGCGGTGAAGCAGGACACAGAAGCCGATCCAATCTTCACCGTGCCGACCCTGCAGCCGCGGCGAGCAAAGACGGCACGAGGCAACGCGTCAGGGCACTCATCCCAAGTCAGTCGCATCGCGACACCGCCCACGGACGACGATACACGGGAACGCTATTCTGCCACCGATGCCGCTCGCCCACAGATGATTCCGCCGGTCGAAAAGCCAGGTCGGTGGAGTGACGAAGACGACGTGCGCACCGCCATGCGACCTACTCAAAACCGATTTGACGAGGGTGCCGAACAGTCAGCGCCGTCGCGTTTTGCCGAGCTGCCGCCGGGATCGAGCAGCGACGAGAGAGAAATGTCTGGTATGCAGGATTATCCGACCACGCCTGCCACCAGCTATCACGATCCGAAATATCAAATACCCAACGACAACCGCAACTCGTCCAGCCGCTGGCGCTGATCACGACTTGCTTCGTTGATCCTCCTAAGCCGTAGGGATACTGACTATGACGTCGATCGATGATGCACTGCAAAAAGCCTATGCACGTCGCGGCCAAACCGCCACGCGTCGGCGGTCGGGTGGGCCTCATTTTCGCGGGCACGCGTCCACACCGGCACCGGAGTCAACTGCGTCGGATTTGCCGCTGCCTGTCGTCGACGAGCAGCCGGCGGCCCGACCGGTCGTCGAGTCGCGTCGCACAAACGTTACACTCTCGCTGGTTAATCGCGAAACGCCAGACGAACCGAGTGCTGCCATTGAGTTGCCGTGGATGAGTGCCGGCGCGGAGCGGATTGCGGTCCGCTTCGAACCCTCTCACGGCGAGCCCGGTGGCGTCTCGATTAGCTCCCACGTGTTTTCGCCGACACTTGAGTTCCCCTCGACGCCGCTGACGATCAAGATTCCGCAGATTGCGCCGGTCGAGCTGACTCCTGGTGAACCTCAGACGCAGCGCAACTCGCATGCGACTGGCGTGACAACCACTGGACTGGCTGCTGCGAATGGAATCGCGGACCTGCCGCTCACATCCAGCGGTGCCGACGAGGCGGACGTTGATTTCTCGATGATCGCTCCCCACGCACGTTGGTCACCGGCGGAACACGCCAACGATCCGCTTGATGAATTATTCGGTTATCAAGTTTCGACGTGCGATCCGCAGGTCAATGCTTGGCAATTGCCCGACGAGATTGCGGCGACTCGCGGCGTGACCTTGGCGCGAGCATTCACGTCGGTGCCCGACCTGCAAGTCGAAGGCATTCAGGTTGATGACCGCGTGGCCCTACCGGTCATCGAGGACCCGCCGGCGGCCAAACCGGCGGACAAAGAAGTGTCACGCGAGCCGTCGGTCAATCGATTCGTGGAACCGGCCCATGCGGTCCCGGCTGATCATTTTGCACCGGCCGTGCTCACTCCGCCAAATGAGACCAGCGAGCCCGCGACGCAGCCCGTTCTTGCGGAGTCAGTGATTCCCGATGTTGTCGAGCAGCCGCAGGTGGATCAGCCCGACGTGTCCACCGAGACCGACGGGGAGCTGGTTCCGTTCAAGCCTGCTTGGGAAGTCGACAATTTCGGCTTTCCAGAGTTGTGTACGCGAGCCATGGATATCCTACAGGACCACATTCGCGACGCAGTGAACGTGCTGGTCGAAGAAGCTCTACCAGCGCGTCCCGTCATCTCGGTGGGAAGTTGGTTGCGGGGAGAAGGTCGGTCAACGGTAACCATCTTGTTGGCACGTGCCTTGTCGCTGGCCGGACTACGTGTGGTATTGGTGGATGCCGATTTTGAGAACGCCCGCTTGGCCGATCAGTTGGGGTTGTCCCTCGATGGCGGCTGGGATCCAGCGACGGCAGTCGAGGCGGACTTGGCCGAATGCTGCGTCTTTTCGCTTGAGGATCGTTTCAGCTTGATGCCATTGCATCCTCAAAGCCACACGGATGAAACAACGGCGCGTCAATCACTGAATTCAATGGTCGAGCGACTGCTGCCGCACTTCCAAGTCATCCTGTTGGATAACGGCCCGGGAGCCGCTGCCTTGGCTCAGGTGGGCACGTTAGGACGCGACGTCAAACTAATCGTGCGAGACGCGCGAGAAACTTCGGTCGATGCTCTGGAACGGCTCGTGCAGCGGTTGAGCCGTCAGCACGACGGTCCGGTCTACGTGATCGAAAACTTCGCGGACGATACGCAAGACTAAGGCACAATGCGGTTTAGCGACTCACCGTGCAAATGAGGAATGGACGACCATGTACGAAGCTTACTGGGGCCTGCAGCGCAAGCCGTTTGAAAACACCTCGGACGCTCAGTTCTATTACCCGAGCGAAACGCATCAAGCCGCCTTGCTGAAGTTGCGTTACGTCGTGGAAAATGGCCGGCAGGCCGCCGCGCTCACCGGCGCATCTGGCTTGGGTAAATCGGTCATCGTGCATTCTCTGTTACGCATGTTGCCCGATGAGATCGCCGTGCGCGTCCACGTTGTTTTTCCGCAGATGCCTGCGGATCAGCTGCTGGCGTACATTGCCAGCGAGCTGACCGGTGAGAAGAGCTCGCGTGAACTACCGACAATTGAAGACTCCGTACGTCGTTTGCAATACGCTTTGCAAGACAATGTTCGCGCAGGACGTCGCAGCGTCGTTGTTGTTGACGAGTCGCATTTGATCAACGACATGAAGGCCTTCGATACGTTACGACTCCTGTTGAACTTCGAGAC
>JAGQPK010000257.1 GCA_020426755.1 Planctomycetales bacterium | reverse complement strand
GAAAAGGTCTTCGGCGTCACGGAGGCTTGGGCCGGTACTCATCCGCACACGCACACTGCCGTGGTCAAGGCGTTGATTCGTGCGGGCAAGTGGCTGGATGAGGTCGACAGCGACGGCAAGCTGATCAATCGCGAGGAGGCCTGTCGCATCCTATCACGTTCGGATTACGTGGGAGCGGACTTTGAGGTGATCAAGAACTCCATGACAGGGTTCTTCTACTTCCAGAAGTCGGACCGTCGCGAGATGCCCGATTTCAACGTCTTCTTCAAATATCAGGCCACCTATCCCTGGTATAGCGACGGCGTGTGGTTCCTCACGCAAATGCGTCGCTGGGGTCAAATCCCCGACCCGATGCCGGCTGACTGGTATCACGAAACAGTCAAACGCGTCTACCGCCCCGATGTGTATCTCCAAGCTGCCGAGATTTTGATTCGTGAAGGCTATCTGGCAGCGGACGAAGTCCCCGCCGATACCGACGGCTACAAGGCACCTACCAGCGATTTCATCGACGGGGTCTCGTACGACGGACATGATCCGATCGGCTACCTCAACGCTCACACGATCGGTCTGAAGGATCAACAGTAATGAGTACGCTCACGCATCCACCGGCGACCGAGGCTTCGACGACGACGACGCCTCCCGCGCTCGCACCGCAACCCGTGCAATTGACAACCGCTCGCGAAATCAATCCGCGGGTCCTGGCAGCCTGGTCGCGATTCAAGTACGCCGGGCTGCGTTTTGCCGACGTCACCGGACTTAGCTTCTTGCCGCCAATCCTTCGTCTGCTTGACGGCGAAGAAACGGCCAAGCAGTGGCGTGAAATCGTCCGCACACTGTTCGTGCCTGCGGCCGCCTTTGCTCTGTTCCTATTTGCTTGGACGGTGGTGGCACCACATCACCGGACAAAATCCGGCGTCGTGCCAACGCCGTCTGCAGTCTGGGATGCCGCTCAAAGCATTTGGGCTTTTCATGAACGAGAAGGCAAGAAAGAGTCTGCTTATCTCATGTCGGGCGATGAGCGTTCGACCTGGCTGACGGCGGCACGCGAACGGTTGACGAAGCTTGAACCTTATGAACAAGCGGCGTCGCGAGCGGTAGCCGAGGCGACCGTCGCCAACCAACAAAGTGTCGAAAGCAAGATAGCGCCCTTGGTGGCGCAGCGCAAAGAACTCGAAGAGTCCATCGCCAGCGCCCAACAAGCGCGTCTAGCCGCGATGGAAACTCAGCAAGCTGCCCTGCCATCCGCGTCCGTGGAAACCAAGGAGGCGTTCTTGGCCGCGGTTCGAGCTCATCAGGAAGCAACGGAAGCAGAACGGCTAGAACTACAGCAGCTCGATGCCAAAATCCAAACCGCTCGTGATCGCGTCGACGCTCGCCTCAACGGCGCCAAGCGGACGCAGACTGCCATTGCAGAGGAACGACAATACCTGGCGACGCTGGTCGATCAATTGGACGGTGCCAACCAGGAATCCAAATTAGATCGTGAGATCAGTCAACTGCGTAACAACCAGCGCGACTTCCTGGCCTCGGCCGGCAGCGACATCTTGCCGGCAGCAATGCGTGTCGTTCAATCAGAACGCCGCATCAACGCCGTACGCGAGTCGAATTACGCGAAACCCTGGACGTTGCCGATGCAGATCGCGCGCAGCGTCGCGTGCGTATTCTTCGGCTTCGCAATCGGATCACTCATCGCCATTCCGGTCGGCGTACTCTGCGGCTTGAGTCCCACTTTCATGTCAGCGATGACACCCTTCATCGCGCTCTTCAAGCCGGTTTCCCCCATTGTTTGGCTGCCGATTGCGTTGATCATCGTGGGCGGGTTCATTCCGGATCCGAACAACAATGGCATGCTGAGCTTTCTCGAGGCCCTGCCGCTAATTGGCTGGATGAAAATCAATCCCGCGTTCATTGCCTCGGCGGTCACCGTCGCGCTCTGTTCGCTCTGGGCCACGCTGGTCAACACGGCGCTCGGCGTTGCTTCGGTTGACAAAGACTATCTGAACGTCGCCCGCGTGCTGCAGCTCAACTTTCGCGATCGACTATTCAAAATCATCATCCCTTCGGCTCTGCCGTTGATCTTCACGGGTCTGCGTATTTCGCTGGGAGTGGGTTGGATGGTATTGATCGCCGGTGAGTTGCTGAGTTCGTCGGAAGGCATCGGCAAATTCGTCTGGGATCAGTTTAATAACGGTGCCTCGGACTCGTTCGCAAAAATGATCGTCGTCGTCTTCATCGTCGGCGTGATCGGGTTGATCTTGGATCGGCTGATGGTGATTTGCCAACGACTTGTCAGCTTCGACAACAGTGGACTGCAGGTGTAGTCATGTTCGTAGAAATGTCTAACGTCACATTCGGCTACGGCAGTGGAGCGGCGCGGCACGAAGTGCTGCGAAATGCCGATCTGGCTGTGGCGGAAAACGAATTCGTCGCGGTACTCGGGTTCTCTGGGAGTGGCAAAAGTACGCTGATGGCGTTGCTGGCGGGCTTGTTGGTACCCGACGCAGGCGAAGTCCGTTTTCAGGGACAAGTGCAGCCGCCACCCGGACCGGCGCGTGGGCTGTTCTTTCAGAATTACTCGCTGCTGCCTTGGCTCACCGTCTTTGGCAACATCGAATTGGCACTGCGTCAGGTCGAACCGGATCTGTCGCGTGCGGAACGCGCCGAGCGTGTACACCACTTTATCGATCTGGTGAACCTGAACAACGCGGAATGGAAACGACCGCACGAAATGTCCGGCGGCATGCGACAACGCTTGGCTTTGGCCAGAACACTCGCCCTGAATCCCCAACTGCTACTGCTCGATGAACCATTGAGCGCACTCGATGCATTGACGCGAGCGGTATTGCAAGACGAACTACTGAGAATCTGGGATCAGGACAAGCGCACGGTGATCATGGTGACCAATGACATCGATGAGGCCATTTTGTTGGCCGATCGCATCGTCACGCTCACCCCCGGCCCCGGCGCTGCGATCGCCGGATCGTTCCCGGTTGATCTCGAACGACCACGCGACCGCGAAACGTTGAACTTCCAACCCGAATTCAAAACGCTCCGCAATCGAATCACCCACTTTCTGCTCAATCTGAATGCGGCGAAACGTGACGAAGACGGTGATGAACTCGGACCGCCTCCTGAGGTGATCCCGGCGTTTGCCGTCGAGTACGGCAACGTTTCACAGCCCGTTGCCGCGTCGTGAATTGATTCAACAGGAATTTGACAGATGTCCAGCCGCGACCAGCGCTACGTAGAATTGTTTCAAGTCGGCAAGACGTATCCCAACGCCGTCGGCGACCCTTTCACGGTCGTGGAGGAGTTTGACTTGATCATGCGGCGTGGTGACGTTGTCAGCTTGATCGGTCATTCGGGCTGCGGCAAGTCGACGGTCCTGTCGATGGTAGCTGGACTGAACGAGACGTCCCGGGGCAGCATTGCGATCGGCGGGCGCGAGATCTCTGGCCCCGGGCCGGACCGCGCCGTCGTCTTTCAAGCTCCCTGTCTCATGCCTTGGCTAACTGCGTATCAGAACGTGCGACTGGGCGTCGATCGTGTTTATCCGCACGCGACGTCCGCAGAACGACACGAAGTCTGCGAATACTATTTAGCGGCAGTTGGTCTCGGCGATTGCCTGTATCGTTTGCCAAGCGAACTCTCAGGCGGCATGCAACAGCGAGTGGGAATTGCCCGCGCGATCGCGCTCAAACCGCGACTTCTGCTGCTGGACGAGCCCTTCGGTCGGCTCGATTCCATCACCCGCATGGAACTGCAAGACGTCATTCTGCGCACTCTGGATCGCGAGTCCATTACGACCTTGCTGGTTACTCACGACGTGGACGAAGCGCTCTACATGAGCGATCGAGTTTGCATGATGACGTCCGGCCCACGTGCCCGCATCGGGCAACTGTTGGAACTGCCGTTTTGCAAGCCACGTCAGCGCGAGGCGGTGCTGGAACATCCCCTTTATTACGACCTGCGTGCGTGCTTGGTCAGCTTCTTGGAAGAGCAGGACACACAACGCGGCCGTCTGCAAGAAGTTGAGTTCGTGAGTCGAATTCAACAGGAAGTCGAGACCCTCGTAGAAAACGAAGTCGTCCGCTCGCCCAGTCCCCAAGTCGCAAATTCCACAACGGAATTAGCCGTTGTGAATTGACCCCTCTCATCGCTGTACCGCCCGAAACGGAAAGCCACTACGTCATGATTCATGCTGATCCCGCCACCACACCGCTCGTCACCGGCCCCGCTCAAAGCCTGATTCGAGGCGTCGAGGTTTGGGAAGTTGCACCGGAGGGCGACAAACTGCGGTGGTCCAGTGGCGCCTACGGCCCTCACGATGCATTCGCCGAGGAGAGCCGTCGCACGACCTTCGAATTAGGAGAAGGCTTGCCCGGCATGGTTTGGAAAACCGGATCGCCGCACATCATGCACAGCTTGTTCACAGGCGAGTTCAAACGAGCGGAAGCAGCGCGCGCAGCCGGTCTCAGTTGCGGTATCGCCATGCCATTTTCTAACGATCGCGAATTCCGCGGCGTCTTGGTGTTTCTTTGCGACGACGGTGATCAGGGGCAAGGGGCCTTTGAGATTTGGGTCCAGAACGAGCGTCGTGAACTGGGCTTGAGTGCCAGCTACTATGCGAATCTTTCGCACTTCTCGCGTCTCAGCCACTTTGTCAAATTCCCGCGTGGTTCCGGCCTCCCTGGTCAGACGTGGCAGATGCGGTTCCCGCGACTGATGTCTTCCTTGGCCGAGTCACCGGCCTTCATGCGGGGAGCCGGCGCCCGTGCCAGCGGGCTGAATATGGGGCTGGGCTTACCCTGCATGCGAAGTGCCTGGGAACTGGATTCCGTCGTCGTCATGCTGTCCTCGGCCAGCACACCACTCGCACGCGCCATCGAGATCTGGATGAAGACGGGTGATGAACAGCATCGGTTCCATTCAGGTCATTTCGGTGACTGTCGTGAGATTGCGCCAGCTAGTCATGAAGTGATCGGAGGCGGCCAAGGCCTGGTGCAACAGGTGGCCGCTGCCGGACTGCCGATCGTGTTTCCCAACTGCCAAGCGATTGAACCCGAGCGCGCCGCCGCCTTCGCCAAACACTCACTCACTACCACGGTCGGCATGCCGATCTTCGTCGGCAGTGTGCCCGTCGCAACCGTGCTGATGTACCTGTAATTCGCCCGCTGTTCGCCCTGCAGGCCATTTTCGATCCATGCATTTGACCGAATCACCATCAACGCGACAGCAAACGGGACCCGCCGATCAAGCAGTCTCGCCCACCAGCTTTACGCTGGAGATGGCACGTCAACAGCAGCGCGAATTAACTGCGGTTGAACAGTTCGCCGCCGTGCATGGGAAGTCAGAAAGCGCGAGCAACCTATATCGTGATTTGATTCCGGCGGTCAAGCCGCAAACGGGCGAACAGTACGCGTTCGAAGTGAACCTCGATAAGTGCACGGGTTGCAAGGCGTGTGTCGCGGCCTGTCATCACTTGAATGGCTTGGAAGCAGATGAAACGTGGCGCCGAGTCGGTCTGCTGGTCGGCACGAAACCGGAACTTCCTGTACTCCAGCATGTGACAACTGCCTGTCACCATTGTGTCGAGCCCGGCTGTCTGCAGGGCTGTCCCACGAACGCTTACGAAAAGGATCCTGAGACGGGCATCGTGATCCACTTGGACGACCAATGTTTTGGCTGCCAGTATTGCATCTTAGCCTGCCCGTACGAAGTGCCACGTTTCAGCGCGTCCAAGGGCATCGTGCGCAAGTGTGACATGTGTGTGACACGGCTGTCGAGCGGCGAAGCTCCGGCCTGTGTGCAGTCTTGCCCGAGCCAAGCGATTCGCATCACAAACGTCACGCGAAGCGAGTTAGCGGCAGCAGCCAGCGCGGATCGATTTCTGCCGGACAGCCCCTCGCCAAAAATCACCACGCCCGCCACACGTTACGTGGGCCGTATTGCCGACTCAATGCAAGTCGCGCGCGTCGACAAGAAACAGGTCGCTCGACAACACGTGCCACTGTCGCTCGTCTGCATGCTCGTGCTGACGCAAATGTCGGTCGGCTGCATCACTGCCGCAACACTTGACCGGTCACTGTCGATTGCCTCAGCGACCACGCATTGGAGCTTGCTACTCGCCGCGGTGGCAACGGGGTTGTTAGGGATTGGTGCCGCTACATTCCATTTGGGCCGACCCCATTTGGCCCACCGGGCGATTCTGGGCTGGCGACACTCCTGGCTCAGTCGCGAGGCGATCGTATTTGGCGCTTACCTGCCCTGCTTGCTGCTGAGCGTCGGCACTTTCGCTTGGCCGCGGCTGACGCCATTCCAAACAAGTGCGTTGGCACTCAGCACGTTGACGGGATGGCTAGGTGTCTTCTGCTCGATGCGTATCTACCAATTCACACAACGTCCTAATTGGGTTGGCTGGCGGACGACGATTCCTTTTCTGACAACCGCCATCACGCTGGGCGGATCAACTTGGTTGGCCAGCTCGGTTGGTAGTACCTCAGTTAGCCTGCCATTCGCAGTGGCACTCGTTGCTGGTTTGTACCTGGCACGCGTCGCCGGTGGCATTCTTGTGTCACGACATACGCACGGGCCAAGTCCCACGCCGTCTCCAGCATTCGTGCAACTTCGCTCGAGCAGTCATGTTTGTGGCGCGACGCTGATCACTGGAGCGCTGCTGCTGTCCGCGTACGCCACAGACTGGAGCACTGCTCTGGCCATCGCCGGCTGCGGTGGACTCCTGTTGGCGGAGTTGCTCGATCGAATGATCTACTTTGAAACTGGTGCCGCCATCGGCATGCCGGGAGGACTGGGCGAATGAGTACGACGCTGCGTTCACCGACTTATCCGAGTGCACCGCCTACCTCACTTTGGGACCAAGGCCGCGCGGCACTGACCGCGTTCTGGCACCAACGACGTGGTCCGTACACGGATGAGTTGAACCGTGTTGAGAGTGCTCTCGTTGGGGGCCAAGTGCCGCAGCGACTGGCGCCGGATACGATTGCCAGTAGCGTCTGTGGTTTCTGCGCGACGGGATGTCAACTCAACATACACCTACGTGACGGTC
>JAGQPK010000256.1 GCA_020426755.1 Planctomycetales bacterium | reverse complement strand
GGCGCGAAACGAATACGATGCCGCAGTGGGCAGGGTCTTGCTGGTACTTCCTCCGCTTCATTGATCCGCACAATGATCTGACCTTCGTCGACCCAGCCAAGGAACGCGCATGGATGCCGGTCGACTTGTATGTCGGCGGTGCGGAACACGCCGTGCTGCATTTGCTCTACGCACGATTTTGGCATCAAGTGCTTTTCGATCGTGGACATGTCTCGCGCCCAGAACCGTTCCAGAAACTGGTGAACCAGGGCATGATTCTCGGCGAGATGGAATACACTGCGTACAAGAACGCAAGCGGCGGATGGGTATCGGCCACAGACGTGACCACCAACGAAGCCGGTGCGACAATCGCAACATCGGACCGTGCCGAAGTAACGCCGACCAAGTTGGATCCGCACGAAGTACAGAAGCAGGGCGAAGGTTTTGTGCTTGCGACCGATCCGTCGGTTCGTGTCGATTCGCGCGCTTTCAAGATGTCGAAGAGTCGCGGCAATGTCGTGAACCCCGATCAGATCGTGCGCGAATACGGTGCCGATTCGCTGCGTCTCTACGAGATGTTCATGGGGCCCTTGGAGGCTACCAAACCGTGGAGCATGAAGGGCGTCGATGGTGTCCGGAAGTTTCTGGATCGCGTCTGGAGACTGGTGGTCGACGACAAATCAGACGACCTGGTGTTGAGTGAATCGGTGCAGGACATCGAACTTACCGATGAACAAAATCGCACGTTGCATAAGACAATCAAGGCCGTAACGCACGACTTGGATGCAATGAGCTTCAATACCGCAATCGCGCGGATGATGGAGTTCGTCAATTACTTTACCAAGGAGTCACGGCGGCCGATCGCGGCGCTTAAGCCGTTCATCTTGTTGTTGTCACCGTTCGCGCCGCACTTGGCAGAGGAGCTGTGGCAGCTACTGGGCGGACAGCAGACGATGGCCTACGAGTCGTGGCCTGCTTTTGATGAACGACTAACGGTCGATGCAATGATCGAAGTGCCGGTGCAGATTCTCGGCAAGGTTCGCGGCAAAGTCACTGTGGCCGCGGATGCGACGCAGGATCAGATGGTCGAGGCAGCTCAGGCGGACGAACGGATTGCGGAACTGCTGACGGGCAAACAAGTCGTCAAAACGATTGTCGTGCCAGGGCGGTTGATAAACTTTGTGGTCAAGTAATGCCCGTCGTTCCAACCTTGTGATCGAGGATTCTCATGCGCAGCCGTCAATGCTTGATACTCAGTGCCGTATTGTTCTCGTCAGTCTTGCCGCCGCTGGCTTGCGCCGCAGATTGGCTTGAGTTTCGCGGCCCAACCGCCCAAGGACACGCACCGGTCGACGCGAATGTGCCGCTGAAATGGTCGGCGACGGAAAACGTGAAATGGAAGACGCCCATGGCCGGCGAAGGTTGGTCATCACCGGTCGTCAGCGACGGAGTTGCTTATTTGACCGCCGCCGTGCCGCAGGGCGACGATGGTAGTTACGCATTGCAGCTAATCTTGATTGATGTGGCGACGGGCGAAATACAACGCACATCCGAGGCATTTCTCGAAGTGCCCGAACAGTCCCCCAAGATCCACGCGAAGAATAGCCACGCCAGCCCTACGCCACTCATTGAAGGGGACCTTGTTTACGTTCACTTCGGCCATCAAGGCACCGCCTGCTTTCGTCGCGACGGCGAACTCGTGTGGCGCAACGATTCGTTCCGCTATGAACCGGTGCATGGCAACGGTGGCTCACCTGTGATCGCTGGCGACAAGCTGATTTTCAGTTGCGACGGCGAGAAGGATCCGTTCATCTTGGCGCTCGATAAAACGACAGGTAAAGTGGCTTGGCGTTACGAGCGGCCTAGCGACGCGGAAAAGAAGTTCTCGTTTTCTACGCCGCTGCTAATTGAAGTGGCCGGACGAGAACAACTGATTAGTCCTGGAAGCAATCTGGTCGTGTCGCTCGATCCGCAAACGGGCGAAGAGATCTGGCGTTGCCGTTACGACGGCTTTTCCGTCGTGGCACGACCTGTGTTCGGTCACGGACTGATCTACGTCAGCAGCAGTTTCATGTCACCCGCTACTTATGCGATTCGTCCCGACGGACAAGGTGATGTCACCGACACCCATGTCGTGTGGAGTGAAAAACGCGGTGCCCCGAACACGCCCTCAATGCTACTGGTCGGGGATTGGCTGTTTGAAGTGTCGGATCGCGGCGTGGCCACGTGTCTGGATGCGAAGACTGGCGAGATTAAATGGCAAGAACGTCTGGGCGGCGGCTTTTCGGCTTCGCCGCTCTACGCCAACGGACGCGTTTACTTTCAAAGTGAAGAGGGCGAAGCGGTGGTCGTCGCCGCTGAACCCGAGTTCCGCGAACTCGCTCGCAACACGCTCGACGAACGGACGCTCGCTTCTTACGCGGTAATCGATGACGATCTGCTAATTCGCACGGATAAGTATCTGTACCGAATCGGTCAATAGTCGTCCAGGTTTTCCCCTCGTGCTCGTGCTCGTGCTCGTGCTCGTGCTCGTGCTCGTGCTCGTGCTCGTGCTCGTGCTCGGCGTGCGTCATTTCACCACGAAGATTGTAGCAATCCCCGTTTTTCAGCGAGCTGAAAGCGACTGCTGCGACGCGTTTGTGCTCAGCATCTGTCGCCCTCCCCCAAACCCCCTCGAGGACTGCGCGCCGCATGGCAGTTGACGGTCAATTGCGGGAGGGGGAACAGCAGCGCACGTCTAAACTGAGTGCCATTTGGCTGGCGCCTTTCGGCGAACTAATTACCGCACGAGCGAAGATCATCGCTGGTCGCACGAGCGAACAATACCGCTTACCACTCGCAAAGTTCGTTCACATGTGCGGCTGAGCCATCGCGCAGCCAACCATCGAGCTGGGACGGTTCCTTGAGTTGTTGGCCGCGCACCAGGGGGACGACGAAGTAGCCGGTTTGCACGTTGGGCAGACCGGACATGTCGCTCCAGAGCTTCTCGAACTGCGAGACGGGGAAGATGTCTTCTTGGCCATGTCCCCAACGTTTCTTGACGTCTTTGATGGTGGTATACGTGGGAATCATCCGCGCCACGCGACGAATCGCAGGGTTGATCGCTTCCGGTGAACGCAGTTGGTCGCGAGTTAGTCCGAAGACTTCGAGCAACTTGTCAATGTGAATCCACGTCGACATCGAATTGTAAAACGACAAGCCGAACTCATCTTCTTCGCGCGGGATTGCCAAGCCTTCCAAGATGCGTACTTGGCCGTTGACTCGCGCCAGGCCGCCACCACGATCCTCCAATCGGCGCGCGACGACTTCGAAGCTGAGACAATTGTTCTTGGCGATGTGGAGGCCTAGCAACGTGGGATCGAGACTCGCGCCTAGCGTATCGATGTTGTGCAGCAACAGGTACTTGAGTTGCGGTTGTCGCTCAAGCATTTCCGCCAGTGTGCCGTTGCGCAGCATGTTGGGGAACTCGTACCAGTGCCCGACCGGATGCATGCACTGCAGTGGCAAGTTGTCTGTGTAATCGTTGCCTTCGCCCATCTCCCGCGCCCAACCGATTAATGCCGCGCGAAGACTACTGCGAACTTTTTCTTGCTGCTCGTCCAAGACCTGCTGCGGCAGTTCTTCCCAGGCAAACTGCAGGTCGCGCGACATGGGGATCATCCGCAAGCCAATTGACTTGCCGGAGGACACGTAGACATCCGTGCCTTTTCGCTCCTCTGCCGAGCTGGCGAAGTAATCACGCAGCGGCTGTTCGGTCATGTAGCTGGTCGTAACGACGTGTGGGATTTGTTGGCCGAATTGCCGCCAAACACGTCGAGACTTCGCTAGATGCACCTCAATAAAGTTGCGATGTCGGCTGGCAAACTTGCAGAACGGATTGAGCGCCTTCACGACACCGGCGCCACGCGTCCAGCGGCTGCCAACGCCGGCTGCCAAGGTAATGACACCGACCTCACCCCGTTCGAGTGCTGCTTCACCGATACTGCGGCTGCCGGCGAAGTCTTGAGTTCTCACATCCGTCACGTCATCGCCGCGTACGTCTTCGATTTGCACATTCGCTGGCAAGCGATTTTGCGCGAGACCGATTCGACCGGCGCGCAGGTCGGAGCGAATCTGTTCGTGCATCTCCGCATCGAAACCGTGTTGTTGCAGTAGTTCGTAGAGGTTGTCGTTCGCGTTCCCAGATTGCACGCGGGCAGGTAGGATATGTTCTAAGAAGGTTTGGACCGAGCGAGATGTCGGTTGGGCATCGCGGCAACGGTCGCCGAAACGTTCGAGTTCCAGTCGCGTCAGCGTAGACAGTAGCCGCGGTTCGCTGCGTAGCCATTGCGGCGCAAACATCGCGTAGTAGCGATCAGGCATCATCGCGGCGTCGCCTTCTAGTAGCTCGCCCGAACTGCCAGCGTCATTGATTGAGAAGTCATAGACGACCGGTGTCATCGCGTAGGGCAGCGACTTGTCGTAGCGCCGCTTCAGCTCGATCATCTTCTCCTGCAACCACTCCTGCGCGGTCGCTTTGGTCGCCGGCTCGAAAATGAATCCCATGCCGCCGCCCGCCATGCCGCCGAGCATCCAAAAGCCCCAGAACTTTTCGCCGAAGTGTTCCTGTGTCGCGGAAATCAAATGTTCGGTGAAGCGATCCGCGCACCAGGGAATGATCGTCTGCAGTGGGCCAAAGAAGTTGCGCGTTGTGGCCTTTCCCAAACGGCGAATGTCGCCGGCGTGAAGTGCCGCCGTGATTTCGTCGAGCACTCCCAACGCATCCTGACGCGCCTGCCATTCGGCATCGGAGCGCAGCAGGTACTTCTCCGTAACCATTTCCAAAATGGGACCGACGTTTTGCGCCATCCCGCCGTGCACCAGCACCAGGCTATCGGCGAGCCGTTGACGCGTTTCCGCTGAGACAGACTGCAGGTCAAGCACTTGATGACGCGGCAATAAACAGCCGCGGCTCACGCCAAATTCCGGATCGCCCTCCTGTGCCGCTACGCCACGAATAATCTTGATACCCGGCCAAACGCCGCCCGAATCCTGCCAACCACCCCCCGAACCTCCGAGCCATTCGCCCAAGATCGCGCGGGCCGCTACGGTACGCCGATCATTTTCCGTCAGCGGGCCGCTCAACGAATCCACTTGCCCGGTGGCGCGCATGCAGACACTGATCAAAGCGCCGAGCAAATTCGTCGATACCGCGAGGCGCGAGCCCTTCGGAATGTCGTTGACGCTACTGACAAGTTCTAGTCCGTAGCCTTTGCCAATCATTCGTTCGAAGAGCCGATCCAGTGGTCGCCCACAGCCCTCCATGCCCGGTGGCACAATCCCGGCAGCAATCACCGCCGCCTTGAGCAAGCCTAGATAGTCACGCGCAAAGTCGAACACCTCGTCGATTTGCGTCAATTCGGTTTGCGCGCCAAGATCGATGCTCGCCAACCGCAACACCGGCTGATCGATGACGCGCAAGTAGGCTTCGATTGGCGGTCGAGGTGCAGCGTCACGGCCCTTCACACCTAGATTGACCGAAACGTTCATGACACGAGCGCCGTCGGGGTAGTCCATTCCCAAAAAGAAAATATCGCTCCACGCGCTGTGCGATAAATCCATGCGAACGGCGGTGCGCTCCACCATCAACGGCGCCGGCACTCCGGGGGTAGTTGGAATCAGCGCCGATTGAACTCGCAATGGCTGGTCCAACGGATGGCCAACGCGGAACATCCATTGGTTGCCGCGAAATGTGCGCACGCTGTGACGCACTTGATCGGCCAAAGTCTGGAACGCCAATTGGTGATAGGCACTGGCCAAAGAACTGGCGAGCGCGTCGCTTGGGCCGGATGTCTGTTGCGCTCGCAGGAAGATTTCGATTGCTTCCGCGAACCGTCGGTTCAGCAAATGGCAAAAGCCATCGAAGGGAATCTGGCCTTGGTTGACCGGCAATCGCGACGGCAAATGGTAGCGATAGATCGCCGCCAGGAAGAACAACGCACGCACTCGTTCGTACAAGTTGTTCGATGTGCGACGGAACTGGTCGAGTGATTCGCATTCGCGGCGCATCCACTCGATGCTCTTGTCCGCGCAAATGGAGTCGAGTGAAAGATTGCGGATTGATTCGTCGTTGGACTTGATGACCGAGGTAAGCGTATCAGCGGCAGCAATCACGAGCGTGTTCCTTGCGGCTGATCGGCGAGCAGTTGGACGAGCTCGGTGAGAATCAAATCGCGGTCCCGACCACTCAAGCAATGGGCGAGTTGCGCAATCAACAGGCCGTACTTCACGCCAATGTCGTAACGCGTGCCTTCTAGTTCCATCGCGAGATATCGTTCACGTTTGGCGAGTTGAGCGAGCGCCGGAGACAGCGGTACCTTGTCCGTGGCTGATGCTCGTTCGAGCTGTTCTCGCAGCAAGTCCATGATGACCGGGGTGAGTACATGCATGCCGAAGACACACAAGTAATATCCCGTGCGCAGGCCGGCCATGACTAGCTCTTGCTCAGCCAAAGTGGGCGTTGGCTTTTCGAGTACGGTGGTAACTTCATAAAGTCGACTGCTTTGTGGTAGTCGTCGACCACCGATCGCGCCGAAGTAGGGTAAACGGTTTTCGCGTGTCTGTTGTACGGCACTCACCGAACAGTTTTCCGTTCGCGCCACTTCAACCAGTTGTCGAGCACAGCTCTGTTCGGTACGGCTCAGATATAGGTGATCACCGACCAGGTGCAAGAACGTCTCGTCGCCGACAAAGTCTTTCGCTCCATAGAGCGCATCACCGTAACCGCGCGGTTGTGCCTGTTTGACGAACACGAGTCGTTCGGCCAAGTCTCCGGCAGCGCGGCGAAAACGTTCTTCATCGCCTTCCAACACGACCACGCAAATCTGGTCGATGCCGGCGCTGACAATCTCGCCAATGATTAATTCGAGAGCACTTTTTTCGAGACCTTCGCGGTCGACGAGTCGTTGCAGAGGCAGCGAGTGTTGAGTGGGCTTCGCCGCGGTGACCACAGCTTTGGTGATGCGCATGGACTTGCTACTTGTATTCTTTCGGGTGCCGCCAACTTAAGGGAGACGAGATGATGGGAGATGAGCTCTGCGTTTCGTCACGAAACGTTTGCGCACTAACAAA
>JAGQPK010000255.1 GCA_020426755.1 Planctomycetales bacterium | reverse complement strand
ATCACCTTCACCCCAACTAGCCGCCGCGCCGGACTCGAATTTACCGGCAGCGAAGACGCTGACGAAGTCGGCGGAGTTGAATTCGCCGTTGAGGTCGGCGTCGCCCATCCACGTCTTCTTCAGCTCATGCACCCAGTAGAGCCGATCATCGCCGTTGGTCATCCCATCGCCTGTCAGGTCGAAAGCCGCGTCGCCGGCCCGCTGAGCGGCGCCGAGTAGTTCCAGATCCTCGGCATCAAACTGACCGTTCTGATTGAAGTCACCGGTTGCAGCCAATTGCCCCGTGAACACGCGCACATTGTCAATCGCGAAGATCTCGTTGCCCCAGGTCGTAAGACCGGTGAAACGCAGGACCATGTTCGTCGCTCCGGACGGAATGTCGAATACATAGTCGTTGAAGTCGTCTGCCAAGCAGATCGATTCGTCGGCGGTCGCCAAGCCCTTGTAGCACGGACTCGTGGCATCATCGACACCGAACAGTTCCGCCAATGGCTGAAAGTTTCCACTGTTGGTTGGATCAACATCGATGCGCAGGTAGTCGCCGCCTTCAAAGTCGGCAGCAGTTGCCGCTAGGGCGATGGCAACTTTGACGTCGGTCTTGCCCGAAACATCAACGGGCCGCAGTTCCAGCACACGATCAAGCGCGTCGCCGAACTTGTTCAGAGCGGATCCGACAATGTATTGCGAGCCTTGGGGCGTTGGGTTCCAAGCGCCGAGCAAGGGCGAGCCTTCCGGCACGATGAAGATGCCGGGAGCAAATTCGCCCGTATTCGGATCTTCCAATTCAGCCAACGTCTGGCCGCCGCGATGCGTCTTGCCAATCCCTTGCAATGGTATGCCCGTGTTGGTCCACTCGATCACTCCGTCCGTGCCGTTCCCGCCGAGCGCCGGATGATTACGCATCGCTGCCGGCACGGTGAATGTGACAGGATCAGTGAAGTTCAAAACCTGTCCCAAACCCGCAATCGCTGTATCGTCGTGATCCGACGCGCTGAATGAAATCACTGGAATCGGCAACGTACTGAACACGGTGGATGCCAACTCACTTGAGTGAATCACCAGGTCCGCATCTCCCGGCATAATATCAATATCAAGAGGCGCTTCGGTGATGTTTGCGTCGGCGTAGCCGGCTGCCACGAATGCGTCATGGACCGCACCCACCGCTTCATTTTGATAACCGGGGAAGAAAGTAATTCGCTTGCCCGCGCGATCGGCCGGATTCGCAATTCCCATCGACCAGTCGGCCAACGATACCCAGACACTCAACGCCTCGTCCGTGAAGTCGTCCGAGATAATCACCGGATCATGGTTCCAGGCAATCGCGGCACGGTTCGCCGGCGCCGACGAAACTAAGCCGATCTGCGACCCCTGCGTATTCAATCCCCATATGCCCGGACTCCAACCGTTAATTGGATCCAACGGCTCATAGCCTGGATCCTCCAACGTATAACCGGACGCATCGCCTTCAAAGTCTTGCGTGTAGATCAATTCGCCATAACTAGCTGAAGTTGTCAGTGCCCCTAACAGACAAACGCAGGTGCCGGCGAAATGCCGAAACGTAGCAAGATGCTTTAGTTGACGTAGACGCATTGCGATTCCCCACTGCAACATGAACTGAGATTTTCGGCGACTCATGACAAGCCGCACAGATGAGATCCAGTTTGCCGCTTCTCTGTTACACGTGGTTAGTGCAGCGTTATAGCGTAGTCACATTGGGCTTCGCAAGAAAATTCCCAAGTGGTGTGAATTGCCGTATATGACATCGCAAATGAGTTCGGTAAGCCAGTGCTAAACTGGCCTTTTCTATCATCGTGACTTCGCGGTGTCAGCTTCGCGAACGAGATGAGTACGAGTAGCAGTACGAGTAGCAGTACGAGTAGCAGTACGAGTAGAAGTACGTACTCCTCATCTCCTCGCCCTCGTACTTGTACTCGTACTTGTACTCAGTGCAACGGTACTCGTTCTCGCCTTGCCCAGTTGGTGGAAGGACTACATCTACCAGCACCAGCACCAGCACGAGCACGAGCACGAGCACGAGCACGAGAAACGCTGTTGGGCGATATAAGATTCGCGCGATGATTGCTCGCGGCGCAAAAAGAATCCCCGCCGATCCGCATCGAATCGACGGGGAACTCCTCCGAGTGTTATGTACGAGACGGCAGCTCGGCGAAACCGGATTAACTAACCCTGGTTCCGCCGACGTCTCGATTCACCTACGCCTTGCGACGTAAGCCGAGCAGGCCTAAGAGCGCCGACAGTGCCAGTGTCAAAGACGCAGGTTCCGGAATGAGCTCGAAGTTTTGCGTCTTCGGACCTAGTGCTCCAATTTGATCAAATTGAGCATCCACCGACTTCGCGCCGTCGCCCATGATCAACTGAATCGCGTTGACCGAGTCGGGGGTCACTGGACCAACGAGGCTACTGAATGGCAAATACGCTGTGCCTGAAGCAGTGCCGTCGGTGATCGGAATCGTGACAATACCTTCCGAGTAAACCGAGGCATCGTCACCAAAGATGCGGAAATGAAGCTGATCACCTGCGCCAGTCGCATCGATACCCAAGTTGAAGACGATGCCTTCATTCAGGCCGCCTTGAGTCAGGTCGAGATTGCCGAGGCCGAGCGACGGCGTGGGACTGGCGGACATGTCGACGCCATCCCAAGTGATGATGCCGTGCCCCACGACTCCCGACGTCGTGTCGTACTGCAGCACCGCCACACCAAAGGCATTCGATCGCAATCCGACTTGGCCCACACCGGATACCAATCGCACATACATGTCGCGTTCAACGCCCAGCACGACTGCCAGGGGATCACTCAAGGTCGACGTGGCGATTGGCGTATACGTGTCCGCCGTTACACCTTGGTTATTGTCGAAGTTGTCAATGATCAAGTTCGGCGCACCAGGTGTGATCAAGCTACTGACCTGCGCCGAATGGAATATCGAGCCGACTGTCTGCGCAGGCCGTTCGACGAAGTAGCTCGCGGTGCCATTGAGGCCTTCGAACATATAGCTACCATCGCCGGCGCTGACCGCTGCCGAGCCGACCATTGTATCGCCAGCATTAAAAATGCCGTCGCCATCATCTTCATACAGGTTGAGCGTGACTCCCGAGACCCCGCCGGATCCCAGTTGAGACACAGTTCCTTGTATCGCAGGCAGGATCGCTGCCGCGTGCAAGGGCGCAACCACGCCTGCCAATGTGACTGCGATCGCAGCCACCCAATGTTTCCGGGTCATTAGACTTCGCTCCGTTAGCAACAAAAACTCGAAGAAGTAAAACTCAGTGACGTCAGACCAACGGGAGCAGCACATCCGTCATCTCGCCCACACGCGACTGACGCACGCCGTCCGCTCGAGGACTGACATCCGCCAATGCGTGAGATCCATTCGGAGTCCGCTAGTCAAAAAACAAAAAATGCCAGGTCAACCTCGCGGCCGACCCCGATCCAGCTGGATCAGAGCGCGCAAGGGCAACCTGGCACTTTCAAAAAAGTTCGCGTTGTGGTCCGGTTCATTAGCGTCACCTAGATTCCGTAAAATTCCAACTGGCTTCATTTCTTGAGCGCACCCCAACTCGCCCATTTACACCAGTCTCCTCAGTCTAATCAGGGTCCCTACAACGTCAAGACTTTTGCTTTGAATAATTTGTGCAGGCGTTAGAATCGCCCTAAACAGCCAAGAACGCGTACACCCAGGTGAACGCGGAGGAACGCGGCCGACGATCGGCGCTAGGGGCGTTGTACGTCGTGCGAGGGCGGTGCCAGTTCGCCGAACGGAGTTCTTAGCGCGGTTCTCGACAGCCAAGTTCGCCGAAAGGCGCCAGCCGCGGTTGTCGACACAGGCGGATGCTCAAATGACGGCGTTGAGCTCACGAATTGCTACAGATTGTGGCGCGGAATCATGCTGCCGCTACGCGACGCAGATCACGTTTATGGTTCCCAGCACCGGCGTTAAAACGCCGGCCTACCGACATGCTGTCGCCTACGCGACGCGGACGTTCTGCGTTTCAGCAAATTAGCGTCACGAGAGTTAGCGCCGCGGAAGGTAGTGCGGCGAGAGTTAGGGCCGCGCGACTTAGCGAGGTGAGAGTTCCTGATCAAACTGCTCGGCGCGATGGAGATGGGGCGAATTGAGTGGCGTGTTGAGATTGATGCCGTCACCGAAGTAGTACTTGCGCGCTTCCGGATGAGCGATCACTTCTTCCGGCTTGCCATGGCATAACACACGACCGCCACGAATCACGTAGCTGCGGTCGGTGATTTCGAGCGTCTCGCGCACTTGGTGATCCGTGATTAAGATCGAGATCCCGTTACGTCGTAGCTCACGCACGATCGTCTGAATGCCGTCAATCGTCACCGGGTCGATGCCGGTGAATGGTTCGTCGAGCAAAATGATGCGTGGATTCGACACCAGACAGCGCGCGATCTCCAGCCGACGTCGCTCACCGCCCGACAACGACGCGGCGCGTGAACGGCGAATATGCGTGATGTTGAACTGCTCCAACAACTCCTCGCAACGAGCGCGTCGCGACTTGCGGTCCATGCCCAGCATTTCCATCATGCCCAGCAGGTTCTGTTGCACCGTCAGTTTGCGAAAGACGCTGGACTCTTGAGCCAGGTACCCCATGCCGCCTTCTTTGGCGCGACGATACATGGGCCAATTGGTGACATCCAAACCGTTCAGTTCCACGCGGCCAGCATCCGGCTCGACCATGCCGCAGGTCATACGAAAGCTAGTCGTTTTGCCGGCGCCGTTCGGTCCCAGCAACCCGACGATTTCGCCTTCCTGCACGTCGAATGAAACGCCGTCGACGACGCGGCGGCGACCGTAGTTCTTAACGAGACCGGTGACATTGAGAATCACGGTGGAAGTCCTCCTTGACGTTCATATACCGCGGGCCCGCCGCTTCAACTGACGCATCCATGTCAGCGGCGAGCGGGCGAGTTGTGTGCAGCAAGCTAGTGTATGAGTCCCATCCGACGGAAATTGGGCCAAATCGAAAACGTTCGTCCGATGATCGGCACGCGCAACGGCCAGCCGTGCGGCCAATACACTAACACGGCTTTGCCAATCAACAATTCTCGCTCAACGTAATACTCGCGGCCCCACATGCGGCCGTCCTTGCTGTACGGACTGTTGTCACCGAGCGGAAAGAATTGGTCAGCGTCCAATTTAAATTCAACCTGTCGACGATCGTCAAACAAATCGCCGTTCCGCCAATCTTGTGGACGCTTCAGATGCTCCGAGATCATCTGTAACGAGTAGCGATTCATGGGATAATCGATCGGCGAATCGCTCGTCGAATTTGTCGCGATGTAGTAGATGTCACGCAGCACACGAAGTTGATTCACCTTCACCGGCGTGCGGCTAACGCCGACGCGTACGGGTTGCATGTCCCCCGGATCCGCGCTGCTCCAAACGGGGCGTTCGCTTTCGGGCGACTGGTACGTCGTCGGCCGATCAAACGTCACGTAACTGTCGTTGATCCATACGTGCAGTTCGTCGTCCAAATTGGCGAAACGCAAACGATAGTTGCCTGGGCCTTTGATCGTCGTGTCAGCAGAGACGACCTGCCACTGTTCGCCAGCGTCATTCGAGAAAGCGAACTGCCCTTCGTTGATCTGCAAAGTCAGCTTACCCGTCGCAACGTCGACGACACACTGATGATGACGTCCACCTTCAATCAAGTCGAAGGCAACCTGACCGGTATCACCCTGGATTTCAAAGTCGGCATCGACGGCCAGATCGCCCACCCAGTGATCTCCCATCGGCCGTGGGTGACTGTAACGAGCAAACGAACCATCAGAGTGAGCGTTGTACGCATAAAAATCCGTTACAGGAATTGTGCGCACTTGTTCGCTATTGACTTGCTGGTTGTGGGCCTTGATCTGTAACACGGCGTCCCACATATCGAACGTCAATTCATGTTGGCGGAAGTTCAACCACGACACTTCGGGCGTCGCAGGACACTCGTACGTCGCACCGGCATCGGGCGACTGCCAAGCGGAGCTACCGTCACCAGGCTGCCAATTCAGCGGCCATCCGACTGCTTTCAATGTCTCCGACTGGTACGCAGTATCATGCACGTCTTGCAGTAGATACGGAATCTTCTCGTGAGACTTCCGCGCGATGTGGAATTTGTCATCCGTCGCGTCGGCACCATTATCTTGCACGAAGATGTCGCCGTGCCGGATCCGAATCGTCTCGTGCGGCAAGCCCACCAGTCGCTTAATGTAATTCTGCTTCGCGTTGCCGGGGTACTTGAAGACGATCACGTCCCAGCGATCAGGCTCGCCAAACGGAGCTTCATAAGCAAACTTATTGACCAGGATCCGATCGCCCGAGTGCGATTTATGCTGAGGATTCCGTGGATCAATCGCGACCGTGTAGAAGCACATGGGACATTTGACGGCTTGCACGTTGTCCGTCAGCCCATCCATGTCGGCCGTGGCACCTGTGCGATACAGGAAACCGCACTCGGGACAATTCAAGTCCTTGTGCCGACCCTGCAGCGTCGGCGCCATCGAACCGGTGGGAATCACAAACGCCTCGGCCTCAAACGCCCGAAACAGAAAGGCCAAGACGATCGCCACGACGATCGACTCCACGGCCTCTCGTCGCGCTTTCTCTGGATCCTGGTGCTTAGCCGGGACACTGGACGGAGCTGCAAACGTTGCGGACATCAAGATCTCTCGGTTGGAGACGTTTAGAATTCGATACAAGCGTGGGCGAGTCGTCCGACGCGAAGTCGCAATGATAGCCCAATTCGCCCAACAGGGATACTTTGGTTCGAGCCCCGTATCGGTGCTTACGAGATCCGGCGGCCCCCGGTTCAAGTCGATCGAAGGCAGCAGCTCCATGGACCGCCGTACCACACATCTTTGCCAGCACGTCCCGCGCTGCCCCCCCTCCCGCAAAAGACGGTCAACTGCCTTGTAGCGCGCAGTCCGGGAGGGGGTTGGGGGAGGGCGACAGTCACTGAGTGCAATCGCCGCAGCAGTCGCTTCTACGAGCGGCATCTTGTTCGTTGGCTGTCACAGCGCAACGAATCAACCCAGATCTCGCCCAGGCCAAACTCATTGCGACCGACACACTCAACTGTGATCGGAG
>JAGQPK010000254.1 GCA_020426755.1 Planctomycetales bacterium | reverse complement strand
CGAGATCGAATCCAATCCATACTCGTCGGTCAATTGCCATCGGGTCCCTTGTCTTCCTGAATCGATGCAGCGAATACCGTTGACGAAGCCTCCAGTATAACAGTCGCTGGACCGTTACGTCAGCAACGCATTGGGGCCCGTCGGATACGATGCACTGTTCATCATCCGAGCAACTGTGGGGCCGAACCTGCGGTCGTTCTGCAACGCTGCTGTGAGCGTCGTTTGCGCCGCGAAACTGACGCCAACACGGCGAACTACCTGCACGGCTGGGCTGGCTTGCAAATCCGCTAGAACTCGGCATTCCCGGGCGTGCGTGGGAAGGGAATGACATCACGAATGTTTGCCATGCCAGTAATGAACTGCACGACGCGTTCGAATCCCAAACCGAAACCGGCGTGTGGCACGGTGCCAAAACGCCGCAAGTCGCGGTACCACCAGTAATCATCCAGATTGAGATCTTGGTCTCGCATCCGAGCTTCCAATACGTCGAGCCGCTCTTCGCGCTGACTGCCGCCGATGATTTCTCCAACCTTCGGAACCAACACGTCCATCGCACGCACCGTTCGATCATCGTCGTTGAGTCGCATGTAGAACGGTTTGATCGTGCGCGGGTAGTCGTACAAAATCACCGGGCACTTAAAATGCTGCTCGGTTAAATAACGTTCATGTTCGGACTGCAGATCGGTACCCCAGTTCACAGGGAACTCGAATTCGTGCCCCGACTTTTCCAGGATCTCCACGGCTTCCGTGTAGGTTAGACGCTTGAATTCGTTATTCGCGACGATTTGCAGTGTTGCCAACACGCTATCGTCAACAAACTGGTTGAAGAACGCGATGTCTTCTTCGCATTCAGTCAGCACGTCGTGAACAATTCGCTTTAGAAACTGTTCAGCCAGATCCATGTTGTCGTTCAGATCAAAGAACGCCATCTCGGGTTCAATCATCCAAAACTCGGCCAAGTGTCGGGACGTGTTGGAGTTCTCCGCGCGAAACGTCGGCCCGAACGTATACACACGTCCCAGCGACGTCGCGAAGATTTCTGCCTCCAACTGACCGCTGACGGTCAAATAGGATGGTCTGCCGAAGAAGTCCTGCGCGTAGTCGACTTTACCGGCCGACTTGGGCGGCTTCTCGGGATCGATCGTCGTCACGCGGAACATCGCGCCAGCACCTTCACAATCGCTGGCCGTGATGATTGGTGTATGAACGTATAAGAAGCCGTGTTCTTGAAAGAACCGATGGATCGACTGACTGACGCAATTCCGTACGCGCATCACGGCGCCGAAGGTGTTGGTTCGCGGACGCAAGTGCGCCCACTCACGCAGTTTCTCGAATGAGTGACGCTTTTTTTGCAGCGGGTACTCTTCTGGATCGGCCCAGCCAAACACTTGAATTGCCGAGGCGACGACTTCGGTTGCCTGTCCCTTGCCGGCCGATTCCTTGAGCAGTCCATCGATGCGCACACTGCAGCCAGCCGAGAGCTTCAGCACTTCACTCTGATAGTTGGGCAAGGCTGCTTCGGCGATCACTTGCACATTGGCCAAGCACGTGCCGTCGTTCAATTCCAGGAAGGAGAAGCCGCCCTTCGAATCACGACGTGTGCGTACCCAGCCCTGGAGTCGCACCTGCTTGCCAACGTTTTCGACTCGTCGTGCCTGAGCGACCGACAACAAACCGGCTTCGGCCATGGTTTCCCTACTCCTGTGCCTGCATCATGCGCCGCGATGACCGACCTTCGGCCAGGGCAACGCCGAGCCTAGTTGATTTTATTCTTTTGCAAGTATGACACTAGTCCGAGCAGCAATAGGGCGACCAGCGCGACGGCGGCGACGTTCCCCAAGGGGAAGCCATACAGCTGCTTATTGTAGAGTCCCCATAGCGATCCCAAAATCGAGACCGTCGTGGCGATGCCCATCGCGACGTTCCAGACGATGCGTTTGCCGCCGCGCGGCATGTTGTCGCCGAGAATACCTGGCGAATTCATCAAGAGTAAAAAGGAGAAATAGGCGATGGGCAACATCGCACCGCCGATGACAGAGGTGGGTGTGGCAAGTGCCGGCGCCGCCTTGGCCCAAACGAACGGTCCCAATACGCCGACTGCCGGAATCAGCGAGCCCAGTCGATGCACATGGCTGTCTGCCGGCGCACCCACCATCTCACAAACCGCAAAACCATTGATCAACATCAGAATGATAATCGTCGACAGGGCCATCCCCAGCACGCCCACGCCGAACAGCGTCTGAGCAATACGTGGCCCGACCAGAGGTGCCAACGTTTTTGCCAGCGCCAGATTGTCGCGTTCAGCGAGCATCGCAGCGAGTCGGCGATCGGCCTCTGGTAACGCCGCTCGCGCCGCGGCCAACTGCTCCTCCGTCAGCTCTGCAACGGGAACGCTCGAATCAACTGCCAACCGCTTGTCTACCAGCGAATAGTATGCGGACACCTCCTTGCCTTTCCCTGTTTCGAGCATGGCAAGTACATCATCGGGATTGCCATGAAACTGGCTGGCCGCGGCTAACACAACACAACCGGTTGCCAACACGTAAGGCACGATCAGTCCGATCGAGAGATCAAAAATGGCCAAGCCACGATGCTCGCGTCCCCAACCCTTCTTGAGCATCGAGTACGGCAGCAAGAACGTCATGTTGATTCCCACGGCAGTGGCGAAGGCCGTGATGATTTTGTCTTTCTGTGTCGAGGCAATGTAGCTATTCCACCACGCAGCATGTTCACCGGTGGCTTCGATATAAGGAGCAATCGAGGCCACGGGTTGGAAGAGTTGTCCGACATTTGGAATTAGCCCGCGCAAGATACGTGGCCAGTCAAGCGCTCCCTTCGCGGTCATCGCAATCACGACGCCGAAGAAGCTAAGTACGACGATGCCCACCATCGCCTTCAAAATCATTTCAAAGATTTTGATGCCGCGACTGCCGGAGTTATACGACCAAACTACAATGGTCGCGATCACCAGCAGACTACCGGCGACAACCAACTTGCCCGCCGGCGTGTTGCTGGCAGGGATCAGGTTCTGCTGCACCGCGGAAGTGCCCAAGGCAAATTGCGGCAGGCACCAAACGATGTTGGCCATAATCGTGGCGACTAACCATCCCCAACCTAATAGCGGACTGATGTGGTCATTGATGGCTGCAAATGGCCGCTCCCCCGTGGACAGCGTCACGTAGCTAATCGCTGCCAACATCACGACACCCAGGACCATCGCCACCGGCTGGAGCCACATCATGTCGTAGCCCATGATGACGCCAAGATAGAGCGAACCCGCGAGCGATCCGCCGCCGAGTGTAATCGCGCCCTGTAGCCATCCCGGTCCGGAAAGACGCGTATAGGTCGCGATCGTCGCCAGTGTGCCACGCTCGTGCGCTTCACGCAACTGTTGGCGCTCTAGCTCAAGGTTGTTGTCAGCCATCGAATCTTTCTGTTTGAGTTACGTCGCTTGTGCGCCTTGAACCCCGTAATGTTGAATGTTGATTTCGGAATGATGATTGCTGATTTTTGAATGATGACGTGTTGCAAATGCATGTCCGCATACCTCATTCATTCCTCATTCCTCATTCCTCATTCCTCATTCCTCATTCCTCATTCCTCATTCCGAAATCAGAAATCAGAAATCAGAAATCAGAAATCAAGAATCCTCTTACAGCCCCTTGCCGGCCAAATAACGTTCGGCGTCCAGCGCCGCCATGCAACCGGTGCCAGAGGAGGTGATGGCTTGGCGATAGTAGTCGTCCGCCACGTCGCCCGCAGCGAAGACACCTTCGACGCTCGTGTACGTGCGAAAGGCCTGTTGCCAACGGATGTACCCTTTGTCATTCATCTCCAACTGGCCCTTCAAGAAATCGGTGTTTGGCGTATGTCCAATCGCCAGAAAGAGTCCGCCGACGGCCAGCTCTTCGGTCGCATCGTCGACGGTTGACTTGAGACGCACGCTGGTGACACCTTGCGTATCATCACCCAAGACTTCCTCAACGACGCGGTTCTTGACAAGCTGAATCTTTTCGTTCGACGTAGCTCGATCCTGCATGATCTTCGACGCACGCATCTGATCGCGTCGCAGCACCATGTAGACTCGCTCCGCATACTTGGTCAGGTACGTGGCTTCTTCCACGGCAGAATCACCCCCGCCAACGACCATCAGCGGCTTGTTACGAAAGCGTGGCAGTGCACCGTCGCACACAGCGCAGGCACTCACGCCGCGATTCTTGTACGCTTCTTCCGAAGGCAGTCCCAGATAGTTTGCGCGGGCACCCGTGGCAATAATCACGGAATGAGTTTCCACCCAGTCGCCGTTGGCCGGCTTGACTCGCAGTGGCTGGCCGCTGAAGTCGACTTCAACGATGTCGTCACCGACCACGCGCGTGCCGAAATTGAGCGCCTGCTGCTTCATCAACTCCATCAGCTCGACGCCTTGGACGGCATAGTGCGGCTGACCATCTTGCTCGTGGCCTTTCGGCGCCGGCGGCAGATTCCAATGCCGATCCTTGGAAACGGCCGATTCGACGAAAGCGCGAATGTTCCCGGCGGGAAAGCCCGCATAGTTTTCGACTTCGGTGGTAAAAGCCAATTGACCGAGCGGAATCATCTCCGGCTTGGTCGTCCCTTCGAACAGCAGTGGCTGCAAGTTCGCTCGAGATGCGTAGATGGCGGCTGACCAGCCCGCTGGGCCACTGCCAATAATGACAACATGTTCTGCCACGTGGAGAAGTCCTATGTTGGAGTGCGGATAAGTCGCGCGAGAGCCTTCGCGTCAAGATCATCAATCACAGGGCCACATTATAGGTAAGACACGCCGAGCGTCCACGCCACTGACACGCGTGGGTGCTCCATAGCCACAATGGCCACGTCCATACGTCGACGCTGTGGCCGCGGGCCATTTTTGCTACGAGCAGCCGACTCGGCCGCAGCAACCAGCGTCCGGCGCGGCGATGTTCGACGCCGACTTGATGACACTTGTCCGGCGCTCCCTTATGATGGAGCATCCCTTTCAGCTTGGACAAAAACGATGAGGCGTTGATTGCGCAATGGCATCACTCACGACATTGCTCGTGGCAGTCGGAGCATTTCTCGCGCTGGCTCTGGCCTACTTCACCTACGGGCGCTGGCTGTCACGTCACGTCTTCGAAATCGACCCGACGGCAGAAGCGCCCAGTCACCAACTGCGTGATGACGTGGACTTTGTGCCGACGCACCGCCAGGTGATTTTTGGGCATCACTTTACTAGCATCGCCGGCACCGGCCCGATTGTCGGTCCCGCGATCGCCGTATTCTGGGGCTGGCTGCCCGCTCTATTGTGGGTCGTGTTCGGATCAATCTTTGTTGGCGCTGTGCACGATTTTGGTGCCCTCGTCGTATCGATGCGCAACCGCGGACAAACGGTTGGTGAAATCGCTGGCCGCGTCATCAATCGCCGCGCCCGCCTGCTGTTCCTGCTGATCCTCTTCGCTGCGTTGACGGTCGTGCTGGCCATCTTCGGCATGGTCATCGCCAACATCTTTGCCAACTATCCCGAAACCGTGCTGTCCGTGTGGATCTCGATGCCCCTGGCTATCGGGATCGGTATTTGGACGTACCGCGGCGGCCACAAGCTGCTCGTCCCGTCGCTCGTCTGCCTCGCACTCGTTTACGCCGCAGTGTATGTCGGTGTTGAGCATCTGCCGATCAAGGTCGTCCAGTCGGCTGGCACGACGGGTACGGAATGGACCGACACGGTGGATTTGAAAATCGGCCTGGCGGAAAGCGAACGTACGTTAGTCGCCGGACTGCCGACGGTTAACCCCGTTGTCACCTGGACGGGCGTGCTGATGGTGTACTGCTTCTTTGCTTCGGTCATGCCCGTCTGGATTCTGCTCCAGCCGCGCGACTACATCAATAGCCACCAGTTGCTCGTCGCGCTCGCGTTACTCCTAGCCGGGTTGGCTACAGCCGTGTTTTCGGGACGTGCCGATTTGCAATCAAGTACGCCGGCGATCGTACAGCAATCTGATTTGCCGGCGCACACGCCGCCGATGTTTCCGTTCTTGTTTATCACGATCGCGTGCGGTGCCTGTAGCGGTTTCCACTGTTTAGTCAGCAGTGGTACGAGCAGCAAGCAAGTCGACAACGAAGGCGACGCCCAGTACGTTGCCTACGGATCCATGTTGCTTGAAGGTGCCCTGGCGGTAATCGTGATTCTGGCCTGCACCGCCGGAGTCGGCATGGGACTGTTCGCCAAGCAAGCCGACGGACATTACGCGATTCAAGTCGCCGATGAACAACCGATTGTGGGACAAGATGCGTGGCGAACGCGGTACCGTTTGGACGCCGATTGGAACAAGAGCGCCGGTGATCCCGTCGGTGCCTTCGTCGAAGGCGGCGCGAATTTCTTGTCGGCCATTGGGCTCCCGCTGCGACTCGGCGTCGGCGTC
Source organism: Planctomycetales bacterium (assembly GCA_020426755.1). Classification (GTDB taxonomy): domain Bacteria; phylum Planctomycetota; class Planctomycetia; order Pirellulales; family Pirellulaceae; genus JAGQPK01. The sequence goes on along the minus strand of JAGQPK010000254.1, from coordinate 741 downwards.
ATCGCCACGCTCGTCGCCTGCTTTGCAGCAACCACGCTTGATAGCGCCACGCGATTGCAGCGTTACGTGATACAAGAACTCGCCGGTCAATTCAGAATTTCACCACTCGTTAATAAGTACGGCGCGACGAGCCTAGCCGTCGGTCTCGCGATGATCCTGGCGATGATGCGACCGCCCGGCGGAGCCCCAGGTAAGGGCGGCCTCATTCTCTGGCCACTCTTCGGCGCCACGAACCAACTCTTGGCCGGCCTGGCCTTCATGGTAACCGCGCTCTATCTGTGGCGCCGCAACAAACCCCTGCTCGTCGTCGTCATTCCCATGATCATGATGCTGATCATGCCCGCTTGGGCGCTCGTGCTGCAGATCTTCGGCAGTGAAACCGGCTGGCTCAATCAACAAAAGTATCTGCTGGTTGGCGTCGGACTCGGTACCCTCACGCTGCAAATCTGGATGGCCATCGAAGCCTTCGCGATCTGGTCACGAGTCCGCGGCGTTCTCGAAGAACAACTACCAGCACTAGAGACTAGGGGCTAGAGACTAGGGGCACTCAGATTGAATTTCAGGATCGTTAAAGCGCGTAGCTCCCCCTTCCCGTTCGTATTAAAGCCGACTTCGGAATGATGATTGTTGAATTGTGATTATTGAAGTTTGGTAACACTTCACTGGAATGAAGTTGCCATCGGATCTGAGCGTCATGGCGACTCTACGTTAAAGACTAGATCGCAGCGAGGCTCGAAGGCA
>JAGQPK010000253.1 GCA_020426755.1 Planctomycetales bacterium | reverse complement strand
CTTGAACTGACGATGATCTGTCAGCAATACCACGATGTGGCTTTGCTCCAATACGTCACTCAGTTCATGCAGAGGAAACTCGGTGAAGCGTGCCGACGAGATGTAGGGGTCGCACGCCAACACATCACCCACGTTCTTTTCGCGCAACTCACGCACGATCTCCAGCGAAGGACTTTCCCGCAAATCGTCAACGTCCGACTTGTAGGTCAGGCCCAAGCAACCGATCTTCGGAGCGGCGAATTGTTTGGCCAACTCCACAATGTGTTTGACTACGTGATGCGGCTTGCTGTCATTCACCTCGCGTGCCATTCGAATCAACGGGGTGTTTTCGGGATCGGTGTGCACCAAGAACCAGGGATCCACGCTAATGCAGTGTCCGCCGACACCGGGACCGGGTGACAAGATATTGACACGCGGATGACGATTCGCCAACTCGATCACTTCCCAGGGATCAATTCCTAGGCGATCGGCAAACATGGAAAGTTCGTTGGCAAAGGCAATGTTCACGTCGCGGTACGAGTTCTCAACAAGCTTGGTCACTTCAGCGGCAATCGCGCTGGTCGGTAACACTTTGCCGTTGACAAAAGCTTCGTAGAACGACTGTGCCTTTTGAGTACAGTTTGGCGTTACGCCTCCGACGACACGATCATTCTGCACAACTTCCAACAAAATGCGTCCTGGCAAAACGCGTTCTGGGCAGTGAGCGACGAACACATCCTGGCCGACCTTCAGTCCTTCGGGAATCGCCAGTGGCACGACGATATCTTCCGTCGTCTTGGGCGGTGACGTCGATTCCAGGATGATTAAGTTACCCGGCTTGACGAACGGTCGGATCGCACGGGCAGCTTGCTCGACGTACGACAAGTCCGGCGAATGATCGGGACGGATCGGCGTCGGTACACACAGAATAAAGATGTCCGCCTCTTGCGGTTCGTAGCCGGCTTTAAGCTGTCCGCTATTCACTGCCGAACGAACCACGATATCCAAGTCCGGCTCTTCAATGTGAATGCGTCCGGCATTGATCGTGTCGACGACGTCGGCACGTACGTCCATGCCAAAAACGTGAAAGCCCTTGGTGGCCAACACGCTCGCGGTCGGCAAACCGATGTAGCCTAGACCAATGACGCAAACCGACGTGTTGCTGGGAACGACCGTCGACCCCAGGGCCTGTTGCATTTCCGATTCGATCTTCATTTCTGCCATTCCTGCTTGAGCATAAGGTCGACGATCCGTTGAGCGGCCAGGCCGTCTCCATACGGATTCTTTTCGATTTGATGATGAGCATATTCGACGGGATCGTCGAGCAACGCGGAGACTCGACCGACAATACGTTCGATCGAAGTGCCCACCAATTCGACTGCGCCAGCATCCATGGCTTCCGGTCGTTCCGTGGTTTCTCGCATCACAAGAATCGGCTTCTTCAACGTAGGAGCCTCTTCCTGCACACCACCCGAATCAGTCAATATGATCGCGCTGCGATCCATCAACCAGACAAACTCGGGATACGGTGCCGGTGCCACGAGATGTACGTTAGTGCATTTGCCGAGAATATCGTGAACCGGCCCTTGCACGTTTGGATTCAAATGAACCGGGTAAACGAATTCAACCCGCGGATAACGTTCGCTCAATTGACGAATCGACTCGCAAATGTCGTTGAATCCTTGACCGAAGTTCTCGCGTCGGTGACCGGTAATCAGAACCATGCGATGATCACGCAGTGACGCGTATTTTTCTCGCCACTGAACATCATTCGCGCGCTCGCGGTCAACGGCCCACAACAGCGCATCAATTACCGTGTTGCCGGTGACGTGAACGGTATCGGGGTCCACACGTTCACTCAACAGATTCGCCGCCGAACGTTCAGTGGGAGCACAATGGAGCGATGCGATAAGCCCCGTCACGCGACGATTCATTTCTTCCGGCCAAGGCGCCAGCATGTTGCCCGTACGCAAGCCGGCTTCGACGTGTACCAACGGAATCCGTCGATAGAAGGCGACCAATGAGGACGCCATCACCGTAGTCGTATCACCTTGAGCAACGACGCAATCCGGCTTGTGCTGCTCAAGCACTTCGTCCAGCCCCTGAATGCAGCGGGCGGTAAGACCTGCCAACGTCTGATTGGGACTCATCAGCTTCAGATCGATGTCGGCTTGTATATCGAAGTAGTCCGTGACTTGCTGTAGCATTTCACGGTGCTGCCCGGTCAAGCAAACAATCGTTTCGAGTTCATCAGGCCGACTCAGACACTCCTTCACAACCGGAGCCATCTTGATGGCTTCGGGACGAGTGCCGAAGATCAGCATTGCTTTCAACTTGGACATCGAATTGCCGTCCGTTCTACTTTACCGCCCACCGACTCGTCGACAGGCTTAAACCTCAATCTAGCTTGCTTCGCGCTTCCATCCTGCGCCCGTCCAACATGCCCGTCCCTGTCATGCCTGCTCAAGCATGTGCATCGTTACTACTTCGCTTTGGAGTTTTGTCGCGTGGTTCAGCTTCAAACCGACGCGAACGCGTTCCGGCGAACTTGCCCGGCCTTCGGAGGCCGCCGCTTGTATTCCTGAGTCAATCGATACGTCGCACCTGTCGACCCGGCACACCAAAGACGAGTGTGTTCTCCGGCGCATCCTGCATGCATGCCGAGTTGGCGCTAATCTTACTACGATACCCCAACTTACGCCCCGGTGCGACGGTCGCGTGTGTGCTCACATAGACTTCATCCTCGAGCGTGACAAAACCATTGAGTGTTGCGTAGGGCGCCAGCAACACGTACTGTCCGATTCGGCAATCGTGGCCGACGGATGAGTAATAGTTCATGTGCACGTGAGGGGCGAGCGTCGCGCTATTCGACACGACACAGAATGGGTAAATGACGGCTCCCACCCCGATTGTTGCCGTCCGGGCAATTCTTGCCTGAGGATGTACGAACGTGGCGAACTGGCCGCCCTTCTCCGTCAACTTCTCAACAACACGCCGCCGCACATCCATGAAGCCAATCGCTAGCAAGAACCGTTCGTTCGGCTGAGGTTGATATTCTTCGGGATCACCCAACAGGGGCAGATCGATGCCATGCTCCCGCAAACCTGCGGCGTCCTGCGCCAAGAATCCTTTGACGCGATACTCGTTAGGCGCGAATACATCGCCGACCATTTCCAGCAACTCGCGGCCGAAGCCGCCTGCTCCTACGATGATTAGATCTAACATGGGCGCTACGAGTACTCTTGCTATCAGGCTGAATTGATTTCCATGTTCGTCGTGCTGCGCGAACTTCCTTCGCTACATCGACGCCAGCTAGACGGAGGCACCACCGTCAACAGTGATGACTTGTCCCGTGACGAACGCCGCATCTGGCGAAAGGAGGAATCGCACGAGCGGCACAACGTCTTCCGCGCGCCCCAGCCTTCCCAAGGGTGTGCGGCGCACGATCTGTTGTCGCTGAGTTTCGCCGAGTGCCCCTGACATTTCCGTTTCTAGGTAACCTGGCGCGATTGCGTTGACGCGTATATTGCGGCCGCCGAGTTCTCGCGCCAGTGAGCGCGTCATACCGAGCATGCCGGCCTTCGTAGCGGCATAGCCGACCAGGCCCGAAAAGCCACGCAGCGCGATGATCGACGCAATGTTGAGAATCACACCCGACCGTCGCATTAGCATCAACCGAGAACATTCCTTAGCCAATACCAAGGCACTCATCAAGTTGATGTCCAACATACGTTCGAGATCTTCATCGCGTGCCAAAGCCAGCACGCCATCGACCGCAATGGCCGCATTGTTGATCAGCGCGTCGACTTGCCCAAAGTGATCGTTGACGCGGACTACGTAATCGTGCAGCAGGCTCGAATCGGCCGCATCCAACACTTCGTGATGGAAGCGGTCAGCGTATTGCTCTGACGCGGCATCAACGAAAGGTGTGCGACTACGACTGAAGGTTGCCACGCGATGTCCGTCGGACAACAGAGCCTCGCAAATCGCTTGCCCCAAACCGCGACTTCCGCCGGAGATGATGATCGACTGACTCACGCGCCGTCCTTTGCTGCCAACGCCGATCGATACAGCTCGACCAGTTCCTCAACGGAGCGGACCGGTTGAGCACCCGTACGGAATGGATCAACGCCCAGTGATTGCTCCAAGCCTACGACCAAAACCGCCAAATCGAGGGAATCAAGTCCCAACGTGCCGGTCAGTGTATCGTCAGGTTGAATTGTCTTGGCGGGTCGACCAGAATCCGTCAGCACCCGATTGATCACCGTAGCGACGGCAGATTGCACTTCTTCGACATTCATATTACGCAGTCCAATTCAATGAGTGTGTCCATTCGCATCGACGGCAGTGTGCTCGGCGGCGGCATTCGTTGCAGTTCCCATGAATTCCGGCATTGTCACGTGGCTGTCACTGCTAATGCCTCGACGCAGAAACACACTCGCAAACGTCGCAAACAAGATCCGCAGGTCGAGCATCAACGAGCAGTGGTCGACGTACCACACGTCGAGTTTGAACTTCTCGTCCCACTCGATGGAGTTACGTCCGTTCACTTGAGCCCAACCCGTAATTCCTGGCCGAACTTCATGTCGTCGTGCTTGCTGCGGCGAGTAGCGAGGCAGGTAGCGTACGAGCAGCGGCCGAGGTCCGATCAGACTCATATCGCCACGTACGATGTTCCACAGTTGCGGCAGTTCATCCAAACTTAGGCTACGCAATTTCTGTCCGAACGAAGTCAAACGCTGTTCATCGGGCAGTGGATGACCGTGCTGATCGACTGCTTCTTTCATCGAGCGAAACTTGAAGAGCGTAAACACGCCGCCGTGCAGTCCGGCGCGCGGCTGCTGGAAGATCGCCGGGCTACCCAATTTGAATCGTACGAAAAGCCACGTGATGCCGATTACGGGCAAGAGGCACAATCCGGCGGTGCCGGCCAACACGACATCGAATAGACGCTTGCCGCAACAGCGGTAGAACGAGTAGGACGTGGCTGGTGCGGGAGTCAGAACGTGCAGCGGCGCAGCACACAGACGGTCGCCGGATGGCGACATGGCTTCCGCCTCGCCGAGACGCTCACCGTTCTCCCGATTCATTAACACCGCCGTCTAATCTTGGTTGGTCAGGTCTTCGATCAATTCACGAGCCCAACGATCGCGAGCCAACACGGCAGTACCGTCGCGCGATAGAAACGCGACATTGCTGTATTGCGGGTCTCGATAGTTGATTACTCGGCCACTCACAATTGCGTCCAGCACCTGCTGAACGCCTTCCTCGAGCGTCCACGTGGTTTGGAAATCGAGCAGATTTCGAATCTTCGTGAAGTCGACGCGATAGTCACGTTTATCCGCATCATTCTCCGATGCAATTAGCTGCGCCGAAGGAACCTGCTGATTCACAAGTTCACCGATCTGCAGGATCGTGTAATTCAAATCATTGGACCCAACGTTGAAGATCTCGCCACCTACCGTCGCCAGTGGCGCGTCAAGAACGGCAACAATCGATCGCGCGGCATCGTCGACGTGCACAAACGGTCGCCATTGATTTCCATTGAGCACGGTGATCTCGCCGTCAAGCTTAGCCTTAGCAGTCAGTAGATTGACGACCAAGTCAAATCGAGTGCGGCCGGACAGACCAAAAATGGTGGCGAATCGCAGGATGGTTGGCTGGAACGTCGCGGACGCCATATCGAGCAACACGCGCTCGGATCCATACTTGGTGTGGCCATAGATTCCCAGCGGTCGTACTGCCGACCGTTCATCCAAAATGTTTGAACCTGCACCGTAGACCGAGCAAGTGCTGGCAAACACGAATCGCTGGATGCCAAACTGTTTAGCGAAGTCAGCGATCATCTTGGTCGAACAGAGGTTGACGTCGATCGTCAGCGACTCGTCCAAACTACAAGCCGGATCACCGACGATGGCACCCAGATGCACGACCGCTTCCACGCCGCGCATCGCACTCACAACCTGATCCGGAATGCGAAAGTCCGCGTGAATCAATTCCAGCTTCGGGTGGTTGCGCACCGGCTCTAGCGGCTCTTCGCCATAGAGCATCATGTCGAGCACACGCACACGGTAACCCGACTCAAGTAAGCGTGGCACCAGTGCTGAACCGATGTACCCACCGCCACCAATTACCAGCACAATGGGTTCCGTCGGTTGAGCATCGCGATCGGCAACAACAATCGGATGATGCTCGCCAGTCTTTCGCCACAACTGCGTCCACACGCGCGCTCCGGCCAGCAGCACGATGCTGAAGCCCCAGGCTAACAACATGGCCGCTTTGGCAAACAACAGCTTGCCGTCGTAGACGTTAAAGAACAGCACCGCCGTGATGTAAATCAAATAACTAAGCGAAACGGCCTGAATGACCACCAGCACCTTGTAGCGGCTCTGGTAGGTCTCACCACGCGTGTAGAAGCCTTGCGCATAGAACACGAACAGACAAAGAATCGTCAGTGGAATCGCGGTACGCAGATACCACCCAATGTACATCGAGAGCAGCTCCGGCACCGTCGCATCCTGCGCCAGGCCCTCGAAGTTCACCACGATATAAAAACGTACAACCAACGCCAGGATCAAGGACAACTGCAACAAGGCAGCGTCGGTCACCATTCGTAACAGCGCGCCGGTCGTCAATTGAAAGCGGGAAAAGCTGAGCACCTGTCGCCCCGTGTATGTGATGAGGGTGTGTTACCGTCCTGGCGGCGAACGGTCCTGTGGGCCGATGGCGATCCGTCGTAGATAAGACTTCGAGACAAGTAGCGGAATCCGGTGGTTCACATCCGGTCTTCTGATCCCTCTCAGCATAACAAAAGGTAGTGAGTTGTTAACCTCTGCGTGCGGCCCGGCAAACCAGAGAAACTTACCCAACAGATCCGACCAAGACAGATGCGAGGGTGATACGGGGCCGATCGAGGGCAGCAACACGGAATCAGCCCCCCCACCAGCGGCGACTAGATCAATGCGCCGTGGTAGTCTGCCGCGTCAGCTTCAGTTGGCTCCGGCGCCGATTCACCCCACGCCGAGAACCGCGGCGCCCCTTGGCACCCAGTTTAGATCTTTAGATGTGCGCTGCTGTTCCCCCTCCCGCAGTTGACGTTCAACGGTCTTGAAACTCGCAGTCCGGGAGGGGGATTCAGGGGGCGGGCGACAGATACTGAGCGCAAACGCGCCGCAGCAGTCGCTTCCACG
>JAGQPK010000252.1 GCA_020426755.1 Planctomycetales bacterium | reverse complement strand
TGCTCGCCGCTTGACAATCCATAACTTTCTGCTCCACTCACGCGATATGGAGTCATCCGCACAGAAGACGCGTCCGTGTCATCTGCGGAAATCCAATGCCCAACCAGGAGTCTCGGGTATGCAGAGCGAATTTGAGGATGCCAACGTGGCGTTGTCGGAGTCACAGCAGGACGACGCGGAACCTCCAAGTTGTGTGCGGGTTCCAGCCGTTTCTTTGAGAGCAAAAGTTGAGGAGAGCACACCACCAGTACCGCCTGTCGTACTGACAAATGAAGTTCGTGTGAGGGATGAGTCAGGAGATGGCACCCTAAGCACGATATCGCTTGCCGACCTCGCACCGCGTGTCGAGGTTTCTCTGCATCCTGACTCGCCGATCACGTTACGAGCGACGCATTCGTCTCGTGCATCGAACGCTTACCAGTTGAGCTGCAACGACAGGACACTTGCTTTTCGCAGGCGTCACTTTCCAGAGGTAAGCGATGCGCAGTGGAGTGACTGGCGCTGGCAGTCGCAACATCGCCTACGCAAGCTCGAACAGTTCGAGCGTCTGCTGCGGCTTTCGGCCGATGAACGTGAAGCCTTGGTTCGCGGTGGACAACTGCTGCCCGTGGGTGTTACTCCCTACTACTTGAGTCTGCTGGATGCGGAGGACGCAGAGCAGCCACTGCGCCGTACTGTGATTCCGTCGACAGCCGAGTTTCTGCGTTCTCGCGGCGAAGCCGACGATCCGCTGGGGGAAGATGGCCATAGTCCCGTGCCGGGGCTGGTGCATCGATATCCCGATCGCGTGTTGTTGTTGCCGTTGGACTTTTGTTCGACCTACTGTCGATACTGTACGCGTTCCCGCGTTGTGGGGCACGGCGAGATTGTTCCGAACGAACAGCGGCTCGAGGCCATCTTTCAATATCTACGGCAGGCAACCAACGTTCGCGACGTCTTGATCTCGGGCGGCGACCCGCTGGCGCTCAGCGATGACAAGCTCGATTGGATACTCACTCGTTTGCGTGAGATACCCCACATCGAGTTCGTACGCATCGGCACCAAGATGCCGGCCGTCTTACCGCAACGGATAACGCCGGAATTGGTCGCAATGTTGAGGAAGCACCATCCGCTGTGGATGAGCATTCACTTTCTTCATCCAGACGAGTGCACGGTTGAAGCGAAGCAGGCGTGCGAGCGCTTAATTGACGCTGGAATTCCATTGGGTTCGCAAACGGTGTTGCTGCGGGGCGTCAACGACTCTGTTGATACTATGAAGCAACTTGTGCATCGTCTGCTGTTGATGCGCGTGCGACCGTATTATCTCTATCAGTGCGATCCTATCAGCGGATCTGCCCACTTTCGCACGCCGGTCAGCAAGGGACTGGAGATTATTCGCGGACTGCGTGGCCATACGACGGGATATGCCGCACCAACCTACGTGATCGATGCGCCAGGCGGTGGCGGCAAGATCGTCGTACAAGACACGACCACCCAGCGAGATGGCGATTGGGTTGTGCTTACCAACTTCGAAGGCAGGGAGTTTCGTTACTTGGATCCGGTCGAGGAGGTCAGCCATGGCGAGTGAAGAGTTCCTCTGCGTGCGATGTGCTCGTCATACAGTCACGTGTTGCCAGCGCTCGGAGATTTATGTCACGCCAGGTGACGTCGAACGGATCCAATCGCACACGGGACGTGAGGACTTCGTTGAATTTCGATGCGCTGACAACCACGAGTACGTGGATCAAGACGACGATCCAGTTTGGCGCGATCACGTATTCCGCGCGGACGGCAGTCGACGTGTGCTACGTCGCAAAGAGAACGGTGACTGCACCTTTCTCGGTGAACACGGGTGTGTGATGCCATTGGACACACGCCCCCTGATTTGTCGACTTTACCCGTTCGACTACACCGCGGACGGGCTGTCGGATGAGTTAGCTCTGGGGTGCCCCTTGGAACTTCTCCTCCCCGGTCAGTCGTTGTTGGGTGCGCTCGAGATGAACGTGGCAGATGCGGAGCGTTGGCATCGGCAGTTGTATGAGGAAGTTCAGCAGGAGGTTCACATCTAAGATGAGGATTGGACTGACTTACGATCTGCGCGCGGAGTATCTGGCGGCGGGGTACGGCGAAGAGGAGACCGCCGAGTTCGATAGCCTCGAAACGATCGACGCGATCGATCACACGCTGCAAGAGTTAGGGCATCAGACCGTGCGAATCGGCAATGCCCGCCAACTGATTCAGCGACTTGCCAATGGCGAACGTTGGGACGTCGTGTTCAATATCTGTGAAGGGTTGTACGGCTGCGCCCGCGAGGCTCAAGTCCCTGCCATCCTGGATGTGTTCGATATCCCATATACGTTCGCGGACCCGTGCGCGATGTCAGTTTGCTTGGACAAGGGTATCGCCAAGACGTTGGTCAATGCTGTCGGGATTTCCACACCGGGCTTCGTGGTTGTGAATTCGGAAAAAGAACTAGATCGAGTCGCATTGCTGCGCTACCCGCTGTTTGCTAAGCCGCTCGCTGAAGGAACTGGCAAGGGCGTGACGCCGGCGTCCAAAGTCGACAACCGTACAGAATTGGCTGCCCTTTGCCACGAGTTATGGCGCCAGTATCACCAGCCGGTCATTGTCGAAGAGTACTTGCAGGGACGTGAGTTTACGGTTGGGATCTTGGGAACCGGCGCGTCGGCACGCTGTCTGGGAACTTTGAAAATCATCTTGCGCGAAGGCGCGGAAGATGCGGTGTACTCGTACGTCAACAAGGAACGGTGCGAGGACTTGGTCGAATATCGCCTGGTACACGCGAGCGACGATCTCCAAGTTGCGCGGGCCGAGGAGTTAGCTCTCTTAAGTTGGCGGACACTTAACTGCCGTGATGGTGGCCGAATCGATCTGCGTTGCGACGCTGGAGGCAACCCACAGTTCTTGGAGGCGAACCCGTTGGCCGGCTTGCATCCGACTCATTCGGACTTGCCAATGTTGGCCACTGCCGTCGGCATGTCCTATGCGACCCTGCTGGACTCGATTGTCCGCTCGGCTGCCGGTCGAGTTCGGTTGCCAGAGCTGACCTCACGGCCTAAGATCAGCCCCGGACTTGTCGGTGGGGGAGCGTCGGCGTGAAAGTCCTGGTACTGCACAACGACGCCGCAGCCACGGACGGCACAGATGTCCAAGACGTCATCGCTCAGCGCGATGCCGTAATGGATGCGTTGATGTCCCGCGGAGCGGAGACTTGTTCGGCAGCCTGTTCTCTAGACTTAGAGGAAACACTTCGCGAGATACGGCAGGTGCGACCGGATGTTGTGTTTAACCTAGTCGAGTCATTGGCGGGCACTGACCGCCTAATGTCACTGGTGCCTTTACTCTTGGATGCGCTGGCCATCCCATACACTGGGGCAAGTTCGGCGGCAATTCTAGCAACAGGTAGCAAGGTTGCCACGAAGCGACGTTTGCGCACGTTAGGTTTGCCGACACCGGACTGGTGTACGCAGGATGACTTTGCGAATTCGCATCTTGAGGAAGCGGACCGTTGGATAATTAAGCCACGCTGGGAACATGCATCGATTGGCATGGACGATGAGGCTGTCGTGTTCGCGCACGATTGGCAGCAGTTGCTGAGTTTGCTGGAACGTCGCGAATTCACCACGGGCGTGACCATGCTGGCCGAGCGTTTCGTCGAAGGACGCGAGTTCAACCTGTCGATCTTGAATGGAGTCGTCTTGCCGGTGGCTGAGATTCTGTTTGATGACTATCCGGCCGACAAGCCTCGGATTGTCGGTTATGCTGCGAAATGGGACGAGGAGTCGTTCGAATATCGCCAAACGCCCCGCAGCTTTAAGTTCCCGTCCGCGGACGTACCGTTACTGGATGACTTGCGCGAGCTAGCGCAAACGTGTTGGCACGAGTTTGGGTTGACAGGCTACGCCCGTGTCGACTTTCGGGTCGATGAACGCGGACGGCCATGGATCTTGGAGATCAACGTTAATCCATGTCTGTCACCCGACGCTGGCTTTGCCGCTGCGCTATCGGAAGCGGCCATTGAATTTCCGGCCGCCGTCCACGAGATTGTGTCGGCGGCAATTGACACTACACGAGCCCGTATGTTCCAAGCGTAAGTAGAACGGCACGAAGGTAAAAGGGCACCATGTTTCGGATCCGTCGAATTCATGATGATGTGCTACCGATCAACCAAACCGCGCTCAATGAAGTGAGGCTGATTTTTCGTGAGCAGTTTCCGGATGCGCCGGTTTCAGACCTAGAGCCATTGTCCGAACGCTTGCGCAATCCATTCTTGAAACGGTTTCGGACCGTGCTGTACGTGGCGGAGAACTCCCGTCGTCGCGTGCTCGGCTTTGCAATCGTTTTACACGAGCCGGAGTTGAAGTTCTGCTATCTCGACTTTCTGGCGACAGACAAAAAGGTACCTGGACGCGGAATTGGCGCAGCGCTCTACGAACACGTCCGTGACGAAGCCCTGGGACTGGCAGCACGGGGACTTTTTTTCGAGTGCCTGCCGGATGACGCGGACGCCTGCAGCGACGTGGGAATTCGCAAGTTGAACGCCGCTCGTCTGAAATTCTACGAAGTTTACGGCGCGCTACCCATCGTAGGTACCGCCTATGAAAGCGCCGTCCCCGGAGGGAGTAGCGAATGCTTGCCTCACTTGGTATACGATGGACTCGACAGTGATCGACCGCTAGAGGTAAAGTTCGCGCGACAGGTCGTGCGCGCGATTCTTGAGCGGAAGTATAGCCACTTATGCCCGCCCGAGTATGTGAGTCGAGTGGTTGATTCTTTTCGAGACAATCCGGTTAAACTGCGGAATAGAAGATACTCCAAGTTACCTGTCGAACATGCCATGGCTACGCCGCACCACGAACTCATCGCACTAGCCATCAACGACAAGCACGACATTCATCACATTCGGGAACGTGGCTACGTTGAGGCTCCCGTACGGATCGCTGCGATTCGCGGAGAGTTGGAGGCGAGCGGCCTGACGGAAACGATTGAAGTCAAAGCGTATCCGTTGAAGCATATTCTGGCGGTGCACGATCAGGACTTCGTAGAGTATTTGTCGCGTGCTTGTGCGAGCGCTCCGCAGGGTAAATCGGTGTACCCGTACGTCTTTCCCATTCGCAACGCGGCTCGACCGCCAAAGGAACTTTCCGTCCGCGCGGGCTATTTCTGCATCGATACATTTACTCCTATTAACAACAATGCTTTTCCGGCTGCTAAGCGGGCCGTCGACTGCGTGTTGACGGCCGCTGATGCCGTATTGTCGGGACGTCGCTTGGCCTACGCTCTCGTTCGTCCTCCTGGTCACCACGCCGAGCGTCGCTCGTTTGGTGGCTTTTGCTACTTCAGCAATGCCGCGATTGGGGCGGACTATTTGAGTAAACATGGCAACGTGGCGATCCTGGACATTGACTATCATCATGGCAATGGACAGCAAGACATCTTTTACGACCGCGCCGACGTGTTGACGTTGTCGTTGCACGGCGATCCCGATTTTGCCTATCCCTACTTCACGGGCTTTGCGGACGAGCAGGGCAGCGGCGAGGGGCTGGGATATAATCATAATTTCCCGTTGCCCGAGCAGCTTACCAGCAGTGATTACACCGATGTGCTACGACAAGCGATCAAACAGATCATTGCCTTCGATCCGGCATTCTTGGTGATTGCGTTAGGTTTGGATCCCGCGAAAGGCGATCCGACGGGAACGTGGTCGCTATCTGCCAAGGATTTTCGAAATAACGGACGCTTGCTGGGCGAGTTGAAGTTGCCGACATTAATCGTTCAAGAAGGCGGCTATCGCACTCGCACGCTTGGTCGGAACGCTCTCGCTTTCTTTCAAGGGATGGTTGCTGGAACGCATGAGTAGTCGCGAGAATGAATATGCACTTCGCCACAACCTTGTTACGCCAACGGACTGTGCTGTAGTTCGCCTGATCCTCGCGGAAACGGGGTTTTTCCGCACTGACGAAGTTGATGTCGCTGTGGAGTTGCTGGACGAACGACTCACAAAAGGCGCGGATTCAGGATATGAGTTTCTCTTTGCCGAGGAACGCGGCACCGTTATCGGTTATGCCTGCTACGGGCTGATCGCGTGCACGCTGGGAAGTTTCGATCTCTACTGGATTGCCGTTACGCCGCATGCTCAGGGACAAGGTGTGGGCCAATTGTTGTTGTCGAATGTCGAGTCAGAAGTCGAACGGCGGCAAGGCCGACACATTTACATCGAGACGTCAGGCCGCGAACAATATGCGTCAACTCGCGCGTTCTATGCCAAGTGCGGATACGAGATCGTCGCCACGATACCGTCGTTCTACGATGAGGGGGATGACAAAGTAATTTGGCGGAAAGTCATGCTCACAGCATCATTTCCGTCGAACGTGTAGCCAAGCCAATGCAAGCCGTGCCTAGTTCGCCGCAACGCGTTAAGGTCGGTTCGTCCTACCACGGAGTGGACGACTTCGCACGTCTCGTAGCCAGTGTTCGGCGTACGGCGCTGGCTTCCCTGCGGCGAACTGCTTGTGCGGTAGTCGATGGCGCACTACTAGTGCTTGTTCTTCCCTAATTCTTCCAAGAGATCAGTCTGTACCTGCTGGATCTCCAAGAGTCGATGCCACTGATGGGTCAGTAGTAAATCGATTTTTGAGTGCAAATTGCGAATCTCGAGTTCCGCTTTGAGGTTTATCCGATAGTCGTTTTCTGCTCGCAAGCGATCCTTCGCCTCTTGCCGGTTTTGGCTCATCATGATGACGGGTGCTTGCACGGCTGCCAAGCAAGACAGTACTAGGTTGAGCAAAATGAACGGAAACGGGTCGAACGGTTTTTTGAGCAAGGAGAGCGAATTGATCACGATCCAGATGACCAGCACGCCAGCAAACAGCAGGATGAACGTCCAGCTCCCGCCGAACGTGGCAACACGATCGGCAATTCTCTCGCCAAACGTAACACGTTCGTCGATCGTCTCATTGATGTTCTGCGCCATGATGTCATGTGCGCGGAGACTCTCGATGACGTCTTTCTCTAACGCGGTCAGCTCGCCTTTCTCTGCGGTCAGCACATCTTGAACATAGCGACTACGGAACTCATTTAGGTCTGCATGGCAGATGTAACTCTGATCGTCCCAGTCTTGTGCGGTCTCACGGATGATCGCCAGAACGGGCTGCCGAACCAGTCTTGCCGGAGTGACC
>JAGQPK010000251.1 GCA_020426755.1 Planctomycetales bacterium | reverse complement strand
CCCCCTGCCCCCTCCCGGTGTCGAACTGCGTGAAGTGGACGCCAGCGACGGGAGGGGGAACTACGCGTTCTTTCTAGTCTGAAATCTAAACTGAGTGCCATTGGGGGCCAGCCGCGGTTCTCGGCACTGTAGAATCGGCGCCAGGACTAAACCGACGCTAGCGCGTTACGGCGAACTAACCAGCGCGTTGCGGCGAACTAATCGCGACTCAGCGCGCGAGTTGATCTTCAACCGGCGTCACACCGCTTTGATGAACGGCGATCAGTTCGCGCATTTTGGCTACGACGTCCGGGTGTTTGGCGGCGATGTCGCGCTGTTCGCTTGGATCCACTTCGACATTGAATAAGAGTGGCGGATCGTGTGATTCCGGTGGTTGACCGTAATTGACGGGATGTCGTGTTTTGAGATGGAGTTTGTACGCACCCGAGCGGACCGCGTGTAGCTCTCCGCGCGTATAGTAAAACATCGTATCACGTGGACTCTTGCCTTTGCCAAACATCGCGGGCGCAAGGTCGAGGCTATCAAGCGTTCGATTGGCCGGCAAATCGGCGCCGGACAGCGCACAGCTGGTGGCCAGCAGATCGAGCGTACTGCCCATCTCGTGAACATGCGAGCCAGCAGTAATGGTGCCCGGCCACCAGAAGATCGTTGGTACGCGCATGCCACCTTCGAATGTGGTTCCCTTGCCGGCCCGCAGCAGCCCAGCACTACCACCGTTGAGTCGTTGTGATAACCAAGGACCGTTGTCACTAGAGAACACGACAAGCGTCTTAGATGACAGACCATTGTCACGTAGCGATTGGAGCACGCGACCAACCGATTGATCGATCTCTTCCACCACGTCACCATAGAGTCCGCGTGGGCTGGTACCTCGAAATTCCTCCGACGCATGCAGTGGCACGTGCGGCATGGTGTGTGGCAGATACAAGAAGAACGGTTGTTCGCGATGAGACTCGATGAAACGAATTGCTTCATCCGTGTAGCGTCGCGTCACCGTAGTCTGATCAACGGGACGTTCGATAACCTGATTGCCACGCATCAAGGGCGCACCACCGCCGGCGGACATATCGTTGGAGTAGGGAATGCCGAAGTACTCGTCAAAGCCTTGTCGCTGGGGCAGGTATTGCGGCAAGTGCCCGAGATGCCATTTGCCGAAACAGGCGGTGGCGTAACCGCGTTCTCTGAGACATTCGGCGATCGTCACTTCCTCATCGGGCAAACCACCTTTCGAGTCAGGAAACAGCACGACACGTTTGGGCGAAGTCATTCCGTTACGAATCGGTAATCGCCCTGTCATCAAACCGGCGCGACTCGGTGTACAAACCGGCGCGGCGACGTAGAAGCTGCTCCACTTCTGTCCCTCCGCGGCCATCCGATCGATTTCAGGTGTGCGAATCGTTGGATGTCCAAAACAGCCGACGTCTCCATATCCCAAGTCATCGCAAAAAATAACGACGATGTTGGGCTTTGTTTTTGGAGTCGTCGGCGTTGCTGCGACTTGCCCGGCGACGAGCGTCAGGATGAACGCGGCTGTGATCATATTTCTTCGGCACCTTCCGCCATGCCAAGCTGGTGCATTTTGCGGTATAGATTCGAGCGATGCAGACCCAGATTCTTGGCGGCATCTGTCATGTTATTGTCAGAGGACGCAATATGCTTACGAATGTAATCGATCTGAAACTGGCGTGTGGCGTCGGCCAGCGACATATCCATCGACACGGCGGTAATATCGTCGCGGCGGGGTGCAATGATGAACGACAGTTCGTCGACATCAATGACATCACCTTGGCTCAAGTAGGCCAAGCGTTCCATCAGATTTCGCAACTCGCGCACGTTGCCAGGCCAGGCATGTTGACGCAACCGCTTTTCTGCAGCCGGAGTTAACTGCGGCGGCTTGCGACGAGCTCGCGCGGCAAAGTCGTGCAAAAAGTGTTCGGCCAACAACACAATGTCGTCGACTCGTTCGCGCAGTGGCGGCATTTGTAGAGCAACGACATTCAGACGAAAGAAAAGGTCTTCGCGGAACTTGCGCTGGCGTACCATTTCGGCCAAGTTCTGATTCGTGGCGGCAATGACGCGCGTATCCGTAGGAATCGGTGTCGTGCCGCCAACACGCATGACGACTTTGTCTTCGAGCACGCGCAGCAGTTTCGCTTGACCGGCCAATGACAGATCACCGATTTCGTCGAGAAACAGTGTGCCGCCTGAGGCTGCTTCAAACTTGCCGGCCCGTGTATCGTGAGCGTCCGTAAACGCGCCCTTCTCGTGACCGAACAACTCACTTTCGAGCAGCGTTTCTGTCAGCGCGGCGCAGTTGACCGCAATCAACGGTTCGTCCCGCCGATCGCTCAGGTAATGCACCATCTGACTGACGACCTCTTTACCCGTGCCGTTTTCTCCAAGGACCAAGATCGACAGATCGGTTTTTGCAACCCGTTCGATTGACTGCCGCAGTTGGCGTACGGCGGGTGTCTCGCCGATTAAACGAATGCCTTGCGCCGCCTGCGCCGTGACTTGTTGCCGACTGCGCAACAACTGTTCGTAGTGCTGACAGTTTTCGAGTGCGACGGCAGCGTGCTGCGCCAATTCGATCAGCCCCGCCTCGTCTTCATCCGTGAAGTTGCCGGCGCGTTTATTGATCATTTCGAATGCGCCGAGGATCTCGCCGCGTTGGCTGCGCAGGGGCACGCAGAGCAGCGTGCGAGTTTGAAACCCGAGCTGCGCGTCGACGCTGCGATTGATTGAATCGTCGCGGTCATTGGAATCGACGCGACGCGGCTCGCCGGTCTGCACGACTTGGCCAACGATGCCGCTATTGTCGGCGATGCGAAGCTCATTGCCTTCTACGCCCAGCGCCGGCCGCCCTACCAATTGGCGACGCACGCGATCCCAAAGGAAGATACTGGCCCGTTCAGCGTTGAGCAGCTTCGTCGAGGTCTCGGCCATCTGTTGCAGCAACGTCTCCATCTCAAGATGCTGCGACCACTGCGCTGCGATCTCCAGAATCGCTTCCAAGCGACGTGTGCGGCGTTCGAGCTGACGGCGAGATTCGATTTGAGCGGAACATAGCGCCAGGCCTGCCGCCCAGGCATCGAGCGTCGCCAGTCGCGTGGCGCCAATCATCGAAGCAAGCGGGGCACCCGATTCCAGCAATAGCACGTCACGGGCACCTCGCCCCGTTTGCAGCGGGGCCGCGAACCACGCATCCTGGGACGCCGGTTCTTCGCGATCCAAGACCTGCCCCAACAGCTTTTCGGGGATCGCACCGCTCGCCTTACCCCAGGTCCCCTCCAGGTGCCATTGGCCATGGTCCGCTCGCGCCAATGCCAGGTACCGAGCGCCCAGCGGATTTGCTATTTTAGGAAACACGTGTTGGAGAAATGCCGGCCAGTCCGCCATCTGGGTCTGTGCCAGTAGCATCTCAAGCACGGCTGGCACCGCCTCAGGACAGGATTGGATTCGTCTATATTCGTGGCTGGGCTCCATGGAGTTCCGCACAATCCTCAATCGTCGTTTTTGAAGCGAGATGCCTTCGTGTCACATGGACTTTGGGTCACACGGACTCTAGGACACGGCAGCGGCTGACTCGGCGGCCGACTGGACGAACATCATAGGCCATCGCTAGCGGCCGAACCAAGGTCAAACGCCCCAAGTTCGCTCGCTTGCCTGTGGAGAAAGCATTCGGTATGGGACTATTTGAAGGCAAAAAAGGACTCATTCTCGGCGTCGCCAACGATCACTCGATTGCCTGGGCGATCGCGCAGGAGATCATGCGAGAAGGCGGGCTCTGCGGGTTCACTCATCTGCCCGATCGGCCGGATGACGAACGTCAACGCAACCGCCGCCGCGTCTCACAATTGACCGACAAAGAGCCGAACGCAAAGTTCCTCGTGCCGCTGGATGTGCAGGACGATCAGAACATCGCCGACGTCATGAAGCAGGCGCACGACGAGTTTGGTAAGTTCGACTTCCTGCTCCATTCCATCGCCTTCGCCGACCGAGATGATTTGAGCCGCGATACCGTGGAAACGAGTCGTGCCGGATTCAAGTTGGCCATGGATGTCAGCGCGTACAGCTTGATTGCTGTCTGCAACGGCGCCCGCCCCTACTTCAGCTCTAACGCCGCCGTCGCCGCGATGACCTACTTCGGTGGTGAGAAAGCGGTGCCCGGCTACAACGTGATGGGTATCTGCAAGGCGGCACTCGACGCCACCGTGCGTTATCTGGCGTATGACCTGGGCCCCGCTGGCATCCGCGTTAATGCGGTTAGTGCCGGTCCCATCCGTACTCTGGCCGGACGCGCCGCAGGCGTCGAAGAGATGCTGAAGATGTACGAGCACATGGCACCGCTCGGACGCAACATCACGCACGAAGAAGTCGGTAAAGCCGGTGCATATCTGTTGTCCGACATGTCGGGCGGTATTACCGGCGAAATCCTGCATGTCGACGGCGGTTACAATATCATGGGCTCGCCCGGCCGACTGCTCGATCAACTCAAGTAGTCCCCTTCGTCGCGCCGGCGTGATTCAACGTGTGTCAAATCGCAATCGCCATCGTAATCCGGAATGACCACGTGCTAGTCGGAAGACGGCCCGCCACGGCTGTGTTGGCGGGCTATCGGGAATTCCCCGGTGGCAAAGTCGAAGCTGGCGAACTGCCGCACGCCGCGGCTGAGCGCGAAACTCTTGAAGAGACCGGTTTATCTGTTCGCGCGACCGAGACTCTAGAAATCGTGCGACACAATTATGATCACGGCGAACTCGAACTGCATTTCGTGCGTTGTGAATTGACGAACACGCAATGCGAACCGCGCGCTCCATTTGTCTGGCTACCGTGCCAGCAGCTAGCGGAAGCGGACTTCCCGCCAGCGAATCGAACCGTGATCGCGCGGCTGTTGAAGTAGAGTTCGTGCTCAGGACTCAGTTCGCCGCAACGCGCTAGCGTCGGTTCTGTCCCGGCGATTGGCGCCGACTTAAGCGAGAACCGCGGCTAGCGCCTTTCGGCGAACTAACTCGCGTCGCTCGTTAACAGCAGACTTTTATGGATCGGTAAGCGAGACGACGCTTTAACGAAATTGCCACGTTTTGATCTAGGTGAGATGCGAAGGTTTGGCTACCCTTTGTCGAACCTTGAGAAGCACGCGAAGGCAAGAGGCCGACGCGAGACGATGATGTTGATGGAGGATCCAAGAGCATGGAAGCTCGCCCCGTACGCAGCCGCCGCCTTGGGCGTCTGCTAGCATTTCTTGCGATAGCAGTCGTCACTCATGCTGGCGGCGAATCAACGCAAGCTGCCTCAAGTCGCACGCGCAACTTCATTGTGACCGCGGCAACGCCACAAATGGCCGCTGAGATCGCTGAAGCCGCCGAAACTTATCGCCGTTCGTTGGCGATCGAATGGCTCGGACAACCGCTTGCCGACTGGCAACAGCCGTGTCCAATTGTGGCGCACTTGGCCAACGGAGCCGGCGGCCGCACGAGCTTCATGTTCAACGGCACGCAACCGTTTGGCTGGGATATGGAAGTCTTTGGGCCACACGAGCGAATTCTGGACTCCGTCCTGCCCCACGAAATCACGCACACGATCTTTGCCACTCATTTTGGCCGTCCGCTGCCGCGATGGGCCGATGAAGGTGCCTGCACAACAGTCGAACATCACTCAGAACGCAGCAAGCACGAGGGCTGGCTGATCCAGTTTCTCCGCACCGAAAAAGGCATTCCCTTCAATCAGATGTTCGCGATGACCGAGTACCCGACAGACATTCTGCCGCTCTACTCGCAAGGCTACTCGGTCGCGCGCTATCTGATTGCCCAGGGCGGCAAACCGAAGTTTATGGCTTTTGTCGGACAGGGGCTGCAAACTGGGAATTGGACGGACGCCGTACGTACTCACTACGGTTACGATTCGTTAGGTACGCTGCAACTGGAATGGGTCGACTGGGTTGCCAAAGGCAGCCGGGAAGATTCAATTGCCCGTCGCGACGAGGTGGCAGGGATTCGGTTGGCTGCTGCCGAACAGCCCGCGGAGCTTGATACCGAGACAACAACGGTCGCCGAGCTACGTCGAGGTCGCCGTCCCCAGGTGGACCCGAATCTGTTAGCCAACGACGAATCATTCGATCAACCGTCTGGACCGGAACGCGTCGCGGCTGGCAAGAGCTGGTACGCTCGACGTGAACCCACGGAGCAGGCTGCCGACATGAAAGGCCGCGCTGCCACGGCCCGCCACGAGTCCGGTGCAAACCGCGACGTCGTACGTTCGCAGTCGAATCGACGGCTGGGAGATTCCGGTGGTTGGCGTTCGCGGGGCGCGGGTCCAGATGACCCGCGAGTCGCGCGTAGCTTGCACGGCGAGTAAATCAGTGGACGCGGGGTCACACGAGTTTCGTGAACCAGAATCTCGTCAGGTGGAAGAAGACCGGCGCGGCGAAGCACAGCGAGTCGACTCGATCAAGAATTCCCGCGTGTCCTTCGACCAGCGTTCCATAGTCTTTCACTCCGCGATCGCGTTTGATCGCGGACATCGTCATTCCGCCGGCAAATCCCATCACGGCGGTGACCATCGCGACGAACGCCGCTTCCCAGGCGTTGAAGGGCGTCATGATGTGCAGGACAGAGCCGACCAGTGAGGTGGTGAGTACACCGCCGAAGAATCCTTCCCAGGTGCGGCTCGCATTAATCTCAGGTGCGATGATTCGCCGACCGGCGTAGCGGCTCCAGATGTACTGCGTGACGTCGCCAATCTGGACGATCAGAATCAGGTAGAAGAGCACACCTGCGCGACTACCGGTCCAGGCTGCTGCTTCCGCGCCACCGCCACCGGAAGTTTGGTAGTCCAGGTAGAGTAACGCTGGGGCGTAGCTCAGGGCGTACACGCAAATCAGGATGCCGGCTTGGATCTTCGCGGCCCGCTCGAGAAAGCGTTTATAGTCACCAGCCATGGCGATGCGAGCAGGAATGAACAGGTAGATGTAGACGGGGATCACAATACTGTAGAGCCCGTAGAACTCGCTGCCCTGTGCGATCAACAAGTATTGTACTGGCGAGAACATAAAGACCCAAAAGAGCGTCATGTGATCCGCCTTGCGCGTGGGAGTCAGCGTAATGAACTCACGCAGCGCCCAGAACGACACGAGGAAGAACAGCATGACGGTCGCGGTGGGGCCTAACAGGAAGGCAGTCGTGAGAATCACGAACATGA
>JAGQPK010000250.1 GCA_020426755.1 Planctomycetales bacterium | reverse complement strand
GCTGGTCGCAAATAGGGCATTCGCTGAGGACGCCGTTTCTCGCAATGGGTCGATCGCGACGCCACTAAACATGGAACTGACGGCGCTTGATAAGTACGTCGCTACGCCGGATCCGAATTTTGAATGGAAGATCATCGCGCAGCAGGATTTGCCGCAAGGTCGTGTGTACATCATCGATCTGACGTCGCAGAAGTGGTTGACAGAGTCTGAAGTTGATCGCCCAATCTGGAAACACTGGCTGACGATTGTGCGTCCTAACGATGTCAAGTCGAACAAGGCCTTGATGTTCATTTCGGGTGGAGGTAACGATAGTGGGCCGCCCAAGGGACCAGACGGACGTGTTGCGCAAATTGCCTTGGCGACTAAGTCAGTGGTGGCCGAGATCAAGATGATTCCCAACCAGCCGTTGGTATTTCACAACGACGGTGTGCCGCGGAAGGAAGATGATTTGGTCGCGTACACTTGGTCACAGTTTCTGAAAACGGGTGATTCTCGTTGGCCAGCTCGTTTGCCAATGGTCAAGTCGGTTGTGCGTGGTATGGATGTGGTGCAAGAAGTCCTGCGGGAAGACGAGTTGCCGGATCACCAGATTGATGAGTTTGTGGTGGCGGGCGGCTCGAAGCGTGGTTGGACGACATGGATGACAGCCGCCGTCGATTCTCGCGTCGCTGCGATCATGCCGATCGTGATTGACGTGCTAAATATGGACGTGTCGATGCGAAATCACTATTCGGCCTACGGCTTCTGGGCACCTGCAATTGACGATTACGTCCATCACAAGATCATGCAGCGCCGCAGTAATCCTCGCTACGTGGACTTGATGAAGCTGGAAGATCCTTTCGCTTATCGAGATCGGTTTACGATGCCCAAGTGCATCATTAATGCGACAGGCGACCAGTTTTTCTGTCCCGACTCATCGCATTTCTACTTCGGTGAGCTGACAGGGGAGAAGCATCTGTGCTACGTACCGAACGGCGAGCATTCTCTCGACGGCACTGACGCTCTCGACACGCTAATTTCGTTCTTCTACTGCATCGCTAATGACATCCCACGCCCCGAATGTTCGTGGAGTGCCGGACAAGATGGCACGATCCATGTCAAGTGCAGCACACCGCCCAAGCGAGCTGTGCTGTGGCAAGCGGTCAATGAGAAGGCTCGCGATTTCCGTGTCGATACGATCGGCAGAGCGTACAAGAACACGGAGATCAAAGGAACCGAATCGGGCGAATTCACAGTCACGCTTTCGCCGCCCGGCATGGGCTGGTCGGCCTCCTTGGTGCAGTGTGAATTTGATGTTGGTGCACCGACACCGATGCGGTTGACGACGGGGGTCAGGATTCTGCCCGACGTGTTACCCTTTGCGAACAAAGCGATTCCGACCGAGTAACGAAGGAAGCGAGGCGAGTTGCCGTTGTTGCCGGATTGGCTGCACACCGTTCTGTTGATCTTCGTGCCGGTGCTCGATTTTGCAGCGGCAACGATGGTCACGGTTCACGCCGTGCTCTACAAACGTGATACTCGTGCAGTAATTGGCTGGGTCGGTCTGGCGTGGCTCGCTCCGATCGTTGGCCCACTCGGCTACTTCATGTTCGGCATCAATCGCATCCAACGCAGAGCGGTGGCACTACGCATACGCGAGTCTCACCGTTGGGAGCCGATGATCACGCTCTCCGACGACGATCGCGTGCGCATGGAGGAGATCGACTGCAAGTATCCGAGCCTAGTCGGATTGGCTCGGTTAGGTTACGAACTGACGGACCGGCATCTTGTGCCCGGCAATCGCATCTCCGCGCTGCTCAACGGGGATCGAGCGTTTCCTGCCATGTTGCAGGCAATCGACAGCGCCGAGAAGACCATTTCGCTGCAGAGCTACATCTTCGATTCGGACGAGGTGGGCGAGCGTTTTCGGCAGGCGTTGGTGCGCGCCAATGAGCGTGGCGTTGAGATTCGCGTACTAATCGACGATGTGGGGTCGACTTACAGCCGGCCGACCATGGTGCGAATACTGCGGCGCTCAGGTATTCGCGTCGCAGCATTTCTGCCTACCTTTCTCCCGCGTGTCGCAGCTTATGCCAACCTGCGTAACCACCGCAAGATTCTCGTTGTTGACGGACGTGTGGCCTTCACTGGCGGAACGAACATTCGCGCTGGGCATTGGCAGTCGCTCAAGCCGGCCTACCCGATCGAGTGTATTCATTTCCGAGTTGAGGGTCCGGTGGTTATGCAGCTTCAAGAGGCGTTTGCCATCGATTGGGCGTTCACGACGGAGGAATCGCTGCGCGGCGACGGCTGGTTTCCGACGCTAACACGCGTCGGCAAGACGTGGGCGCGAGGAATCCCGGATGGTCCGGATGAGGATTTTGAGAAGATCACCGATGCGCTAACCGGCGCGATCTGTTGCGCTTCCCGTTCTATTCGCATCGTAACCCCCTACTTTCTGCCACATGCCGCCTTGACCCAGGCGCTCAACGTCGCCGCGATGCGCGGCGTCAAGGTCGACATCGTGTTACCCGGCGTCAACAACCTGCCCTACGTGCAATGGGCCGCGGTTGC
Organism: Planctomycetales bacterium; assembly: GCA_020426755.1. GTDB lineage: Bacteria > Planctomycetota > Planctomycetia > Pirellulales > Pirellulaceae > JAGQPK01. Next base: position 4,704 of record JAGQPK010000250.1, on the reverse strand, counting down.
TCAGTATTGGCAGTTGCTCGAGAAGGGGTGCCGCATCTATCATTCACCTCCACCGTTCGACCATTCAAAAATCATGGTGGTCGACGGCATCTGGTCGCTGATCGGTTCCAGCAACTGGGATCCACGCAGCCTCAGGCTGAATTTTGAGTACAACATCGAGTGCTATGACACCGAGCTGGCACAACAATTGATCGGAATCTGTGATCAGAAGATGGCGGAGGCAACGCCGGTCACGCTGGCCGACGTGAACGGTCGCTCGTTGCCAGTCCAGCTTCGCGACGGATTGTGTCGGCTGCTGACGCCGTATCTGTAGCGTCATTCGCTGCACGCGCCGCAATTAGCCGCCACGCGTTGTAGTTTGCCGCACGTGCCATGGTTCACCGCGCGTGTTGTCGTTCGCCGCACGTGTCGTAGTTCGCCGCGCGTGTAGTAGTTCGCCGTACGTGTTGTCGTTCGCCGCAACGCATTAGCGGACTATCGATCTGTTCGGGAATCCAGGCGGTTTCATCGCGTAGCGATTGTTGACGGTAGACCGGCGATTTATCGCAAGTAGGCCGGCGTTTTAACGCCGGTGGTTGTGACGAATCCCTCCGCTTGTCGCGTAGCGACAGTTGAACGGTATCGAATTCAAGCCCGGTGATGTCGAAGCTGCGGATTTCACGCTGTCGCTACGCGACGCATCGTGAATCGGCACGCACGTGTACCGGCGTTAAAACGCCGGCCTACCGTCACGCGGTCGCTACGCGACGCGAACGCATTCGCTACGCCGCACTAACACTACGCCGCACTATCGCTACGCCGGACTATCACTACGTCGGACTGTCACTACGTCGGACTGTCACTACGTCGGACTGTCACTACGTCGGACTGTCACTACGTCGCACTAACACTACGCCGCACTGCCACTACGTCGGACTATCAAAACGCCGCACTGCCACGCATCACGCGACAAACTGATAGACGAACGCAGCGAGTGCACCGCCGAGCAATGGGCCGACGACCGGGATCCAAGCGTACGACCAATCGCTGTCGCCTTTGTCCGGGATGGCTAACAAGGCGTGGGCGATGCGAGGGCCGAGATCGCGCGCCGGATTGATCGCGTAACCAGTGGTACCGCCCAGCGATAGACCGATTGATGTTACGAGCAAGGCGACGGGCAACGCACCGACTGCGCCGAGTCCAACGGCAGCGAGTCCCGCTTCGTTGGGCAACGTGACCTGCGCCGGTGCGAATAACAGCACGGTGAATACCAACATGAACGTGCCGACAATTTCGCAGAAGAGATTGGGCAGCGTGCTGCGAATCGCGGGCGCTGTACAAAACGTGCCTAGCTTCGCGCCGCGATCCTCGGTTAACAGGTAGTGCTGGTGATAGAAGGCATAGACCAGCGCACCGCCGCACAAGCCACCGGCGAATTGGGCAATCACGTACGCAGCGACACGACTCCAAAGAAACTTGCCGCTGACGGCCAGTCCCAGCGTTACCGCTGGATTCAGGTGAGCCCCACTGAATTGCTCGGTACAAACCACGGCGACGTAAACCGCCAACCCCCAGCCGGCCGTGATCACAATCCAGCCGCCAGAATGCCCTTTGGTGCCGCGCAGCACGACGTTGGCCACAACGCCATTGCCAAGCAAAACCAAAATCATCGTTCCTAGAAACTCAGCAAAGACGTCATTCATGGCATGTCAACTCTTTGAAACGACTAATCGAAGTCACCGCGAGCGAACATGATAACGCAGCGAGCGGCTCTGAGCACTATGTTTCAGTTCTCGCAAGTGCGAAAAGTCGTCGCACCGCTGAGTCGTTCGAAGCAGCAGTCGTTAGTTCGCCGTAACGCTTGGTAGTACGCCGCAAGACGCAGTAGTCCGACGCACCGCGTGGTAGTTCGCCGCAACGCGTTAGCGTCGGTTCTGGTCCCGGCGACGATTCATCCAGTGCCGAGAACCGCGGCTAACGCCTTTCGGCGAACTAGCTCGCGCTTTGGCGCTATTCGCTTCGCGGCTATTCGCTGCGACGATGACGGAGTTGATCCAGCGACACGGCGGCCAAGATGATTGCCCCTGTGACAATTTCTTGCACCCAATTATTCAGACCAAGCTTGGTGCAACCGTTGTCGACGACAGTCATGATCAACGCGCCGAATACGGTTCCTAAGATGGTGCCCTCGCCGCCGGTCAGCGAAGCTCCGCCAATGACGACCGAGGCAATTACCTTCAGTTCATAGCCGTCCGCCGTGGTCGGATCGCCTTGGCCGTACAGGAACGAAAACTGCAAAAGTGCCGCAATCGCTGTGCACATCGATGCCAAACCGTAGATCAACAACTTCGTTCGTTCGACGTGAACGCCGCAAAGTCGCGCAGTTTGCTCGTTCGAGCCGATGCCATAGATGTAACGACCGAATCGTGTGTAGCGGAGAATGAGCGACATGACGATTGTCAATACGATGGCGATCAGGACGCCTGGAGCCAACGAGAGCCAGCGACTCGACGGCTGCATCAAGTCCGTTAGCCATGTCTGATCTGGGTAGATTGGCTGATTATTGCCAATCCCCTTTGCGATGCCACGCAATCCGCCCCACATCGCCAGCGTAACGATGAACGGTGACAATTCTATTTTGCCGAGCAATCGATCGACCAGATATGCCAAAATCAGCGCTGTGCTGCTGCCCACGGCGAATGCGACCCACGGTCCGGCCGGTTGCCAACACGCGTAGCCGATTCCCGCACCGACGATTGCGCCAACGACTCGTCCGATGCGTCCGATGATCATGGTCCCGATTACCAGTCCGACACCACCCCCGGCGGCGATTGCGAGGATCGCGGCAGGCCCCGGGGCCACGCCTTGCTTGAGCAAAAATGCAATGATCATTGTGCCCATCGCAATGGCTGAACCGACCGAGAGATCGATGCCTCCCGAAGCGATGACCAGGGTCGCGCCGGTTGCCGCCGTCGCGACCACGGTGGTTTGCAGCAGCATCAGCCGCTGGTTGTTCCAATTGGCAAACGAGCCGCCCTTGAGCAGGGCGAACAGAGTCCAGACGGCGATCAATCCTAAGGACGGGCCGAGGCGAGTCAGGACGGAAAGGTACTGTCGACGATGCTGCGTCTCTGTCGTAGGTGGTGCCATGTCGGGATTATTTACTCCTGCACCGAGTCGTCGACGGCGTTGATGTGATCTTGTTGCGCTGAAACAGCGTCTGGTGTTAGTTCGCCTTGAGTCGCCTCGCGCATGATGCCATGCTCGTCCCAATCTCGCGCGGCACGCGGAGGATTGAGTACGCCGCGGTTCATGACGGCAATCCGATCACAGACGCCCAGCAGTTCCGGCAGGTAGCTGCTAATCATCAGGACGGCTTTCGCTGGTTCACCGTCGGGGCGATTGGCGGCGACCAGATTGTCAATCAACTGGTAGATCTGCGCTTTTGACCCAACGTCAATTCCGCGAGTTGGCTCATCCAATAAGAGGCAATCGACGTCGGCATGCAGCAGACGCGCTATGGCGACCTTCTGTTGATTGCCACCCGACAAGTCGCCAACTTTCTGCGCCGAGTCGCGGCAGCGGACTTGCAGTTGTTGCACCCACCAATCACTGACACGTTGTTGTCGTCCGGGAAACACGAGTCGTCCCGGACCGAGACCGTCAAGCCGCGGCAACGTTAGGTTCACGGCGATCGATTGGCCCAACGCCAACCCCTCGTTCTTGCGATCCTCACTTACCATCCCAACGCCGTGCTGCCAATTATTGTGGGGAGTCGAAGTCAGGCCGTGGGCGACGCGCACTTTTCCGGACGCGACCGGATCCAAGCCAAAGATCGCTCGCATCAACTCGGTGCGTCCAGAACCGATCAGACCTGCGATGCCCAACACTTCGCCACGCCTCAATTCGAGTGATGCGTTGCGCGGCATGCGTAGGCCGGCGACCTCTGTCACTCTTAGTAGCGTTTCACCCGGGGCACGTGCGGTGCGCGGGTAGAGATCATTCACTTGACGACCGACCATCATGCGCACGATATCGTCATTCGTCGTGTCCGCAACCTTGCCAGAACCGACGGTGCGCCCATCGCGGAGGACTGTGTAGTCGTCGCACAGTTGGCGGATCTCCTCCAAGAAGTGGGAGATGTAAACGATGCCCAAGCCCTTCTCTCGCAGACGATGGATCAACGCGAATAGCCGAGCGACGTCGCGTGCCGTGATGCTGCTAGTTGGTTCGTCGAGCACAAGTACTCGACAACCAATCGCCACACTTCTGGCGATCTCCACGAGTTGCTGATCGGCCTGACTTAGCGAGCCAACCTTGGCGTACACCGACAGATCCGAGCGTCCGATATCGGCGAGTGCCTGCCTTGCGATAGTTTCCATCTGACGGCGTCGCAGGAACGGCCCCCAGACCGGTTCGGCGCCTAGCAGGATGTTCTCCATCACTGTTAAATGTGGCGCCAGCGAGAGCTCTTGGTAAATCATCGCCACGCCTGCGGTGCGCCCAGCGCGGGGGTGAGCTGGCGTGTAGCCGACACCGTCCAGTTGCATGTGGCCCAAGTCAGGATGGATTGCGCCCGACAGCACCTTCATTAAGGTGCTCTTGCCGGCGCCATTTTCACCGAGAATTGCATGAATTTCGCCGGCGCGAACCGTGAGATCGATGCAGTCGTTCGCCACTAAGTCACCAAGTCGTCTGGTGACTTTATGTAGCTTTAATAGCGGG